>NZ_CP054924.1 GCF_013364215.1 Verrucosispora sp. NA02020
GGTGCTGACCGACCGGGTCCGGCTACTCGGCGACGAACACCCGGACACACTGACCTCCCGGGCCAACCTCGCCGCCGCGTACTGGCAGGCGGGACGCACCAACGACGCGATCCCCCTCCTAAAGAAGGTGCTGACCGACCGGGTCCGGCTACTCGGCGACGAACACCCGAACACACTGACTTCCCGGGCCAACCTCGCCGCCGCGTACTGGCAGGCGGGACGCACCAACGACGCGATCACCCTCCTAAAGAAGGTGCTGACCGACCGGGTCCGGCTACTCGGCGACGAGCACCCGGATACCGTAGCGGCGGCTCGTGTGTTGGGGGTCTGGCGAGCGGCAGCCTAATTCGATCTTGCGGTTGGCCCTCCGTGTTGTCGGTTTGGGTACACCCATGCAGCGCAGCGGCTACGCGGCGACTGGTAGGACTCGCACCACACCAATTCGGGCCTATGAATCCCTTAGCTGCCTACCAAAATCCGCCGATGTGTACGACCCAGTGAGGACCTCGGGTCGATGACCGGCGGGTGCTCAACGGGATCGTGTGGAAGATCCGGGCTGAGGCGGCGTGGCGGGACGTGTCCGCCCGCTACGGGTCCTGGCAGTCGATCTACACCCGTTTCCGCAGGTGGGCTCTCGATGGCACGTTTCAGCGGATGCTCGCCGGGGTCCAGGCCGACGCGGACGCGCCCGGGGACATCGACTGGCTGGTGTCGGTCGACTCGACCATCGTGCGAACCCATCAGCATGGCGCGGGGGCTAAAGGGGGCCTCGTGCCCGAGCGGTGACCCGTATCGACGCCGGGCCGCGGCCATCCCTCTCCTGAGTGCCATCGTCGCCACCAGTGTCCGGTCAGGGTGACGTCCCGGCGTGCTCGCGTCGGCGCAGCCGCGGTGCCGGGTCGTCATTCGGTGGTTACTACCCGACCTGCCGGCCAGCGATGTCACGCTGCGGATTCAGGCAGGTAGCCGTGCACGATGAACAGCCGTGTGAAGTAGCGGCGCAGCATCGGCAGAGACTGTTCCTGGGACTGGAACTCCGCGCCGCCGAAGCGCACGAGCTCGTAGCCGGCCAGATGGAGTTCCCGATCTGCGGCGACCATCTCGGCGTAGCGACGAGGGCTTGCCCGCCCGTCGTCATCGGCGTAGTGCTGCTTGCCGTCGCACTCGATGACGAGCCGCCAACGGCCACGCATCAGCAGCAGGAAGTCCATCCGCTGACGCGGGAGCGGTCCCGGCTCACGCCGCTGGGCCCGGGTATAGGGGTCGTAGTGCAGGTAGACCTGTGGAATCAGCGCCGGCAGGTCAAAGCCGTGGTCGTTGAGCAGCTCGCCGTATGCGCGGAACACCTGCCGCTCCGGGCCGGGTGGGTCCGAGGGCTTGCGGTCGCGGTCCAGCGAGCGCCGCAGACGCAGGTACAACTGCCGGCCGGCCTCCTGTTCGCTGGTCCCGGCCTCGGCGTGGGTCTCGGTCCACCAGGTGACCAGTTGCCGCCAGCTCAACCCGCTGGGGTCCAAGCCGCGATCGTAGACGAGGCAGAACTCGCCGTTCTTGCTGATCTCAATGGTGTTGCTCAGCGCGTCGGTCAGCACCAATTCTGGTTTGGGGCCGTCCGCGGCGAAGATGAGGTTCTTGAACGGCGAGTCGACTCCGGTACGCCGGCCGGCGTGCACCTGGAGCAGCCCCCACAGCCGCGGGCGGTAATGCTGCTCGAGCACACGTGAGCCGAGCTGACACAGCTGGTCCAGGGTGTAGTTGCTGGTTCGGCTGCGCACGTACGCGCGCTTGCTGGCCATCGCCTCGTCAACGTCGCCATCTTCGAGCCCGAGCGCCCGGCAGACGTCCGGGAGCTTGGTGGCGCTGATCTGCCACAACGTCTCGGCGATCTCGTCGCGCAGCTGCATGGCGTCCGTGCCGCTGCCCAGGTCATTGCGGGCGAAGGGGTCGGCGAGCACGGGTGCGACGCTCACCTGGTGATTGTCGCCGTTCCCCCACTTCCGGACCCGATCAAACTGCGCTGCGATCACCTGCAGATCCGCCGGCCGAAACAGCCCGACGAACGCGGGATGCACCCGCAGCACCACGGGAACGGGCGCGGGATCCCACGGTGGCGATTGCCCGATCTCTGCCTGCTCGGCCAGTGACAGCAGCCGCGCCGCGTGCTGGTTCCCGGCCTGGACCAGCATCTGCGACACGGTGGCTAGCTCCTGGCTCGTCTTGCTATCCACTGTGTCGTCCCTCGGGCACGGGTGTCACTGTAGGCGAAGACACCGACACGGGCATGATGCTTGCGTCCCGGTCATGAGTGGTACCGCTGGTGCAGACGGTCGAAGAACGCGCTGAGCAGGTGCTGGGCCGCGTTGTCATCGACGAGCTCGGCGCCGCCGAACCGGTACACCTCGTACCCCTTCAGGCGAAGGTCACGATCTGCGCGCATCATGTCGGCGTACTGGCGCGGGTTGGCGCGGCCATCGGGGTCGGCGTAGTGCTGCTTGCCGTCGCATTCGATGACGACGCGGGCCCGGTGAGGCAGGAACAGCAGGAAGTCCATGCGTTGACGTGGGAGCGGGCCGGGTGCCCGTCGCTCGGTCGCGGTGTATGGGTCGTAGTGCAGGTAGACCTGCGGGATCAGGGCCGGGATGTCGGGACCGAGCCGGACGTAGCGCTCGGCGTAGGTGCGCAGGATGCGCCGCTCGGCGTCGTTGTCGCCGAGCGACTGGTCCAGCCTGCGATAGAGGCTGCGTGAGATGTCCCGCTCCGGCTCGCCGGTCATCCCTTGTCGATTCGCCCACCAGTCGGTCAGCTCGGCCCAGGTCAGGCCGTATGCGCCCAGCGGCCGGTCGTACACCAGGCAGTTGTCGGCGTTGCGGACCAAGTGCAGGTCGTTGTTGACCGCATCGTCCAGCACGATCTCCGGCTTGGGCCCGAGCGCGGCGAAGATGAGGTTCTTCATGAAGCCGCGCACGCCGGAGCCGATCAGGCGGTAGTCGAAGATCGGAGCGCCGCTGATGGCATCGACCTGGACGATCTCGTAGCCGTCGTGGATCAGCACCTCGTTGAGGAAGTCTCTAAGCTGTTCGACCTCGGCAAGGTTGGTGCGGACCTCGGGGTGCAGCATCTCGACGAGGAAGACCAGCAGTGCGTCGTCGTTGTCCGCCAGCCCGAACCGGTCATCCTCGAAGATCCAGTCGTCGGGCCAGTCGAGCGGGTTGAGCACACGGTGCTGGAAGATGTCCCGACCGGCGGTGTCGTAGCGTGGGTCGATGCTCGGCATCTGCTCCAGCGGGTAGAGCCGAGCCAGGAAGTCTGGCTCGTCGAGGTCGCCGCTCCAGTGTGCCGTGGGCATAGCGGCGAACCCCTCGACCAGGCGGCGGCGGGTGACGTGAGTGATCCGGCCCGTCGCGGTCGCGCGCTGTATCGGCGAGGACATCATCGGGCCCGGAGTGTACTGATAGCCCCCGACGAGCCGCCCTTACCGCGGTAGGAGGTGTTCAGGTGAACCACTGCCTCCACTGGTCCTCGGCGGTGGGGTTGTTTAAGACTCGGTCGATGGTGGGCACGGCCGGCTGCTCCAGCACGTCGTCCAGGATGGTGAAGCGCGTCGGCATCACCTCGTTCTTCTTCCAGCGGCTGCCGTAGTCGGTGATCGTGCCGGTCAGCGGGTCGCGCTCCGGATCGAGGCGACGATCCACCACGCCGAAGCGATGCAGCACACGGGCGCCGCGCCAGGTGTTGTCCTTGAACCCGAACTGACGGCGGTGCTCCTGCACCACGAACACGCCGCTGCCGGTGTTGTGCGCGATCGGGAAGGCTGCGCGTCGGGCCGAGAGGGCGAGGAACACGGCGATCTCGGTGTTGGTCAGCGCGAACACCCACAGGCTCGTGAAGAAGTGACGCGAGACGTACACGCCTTCCGTGGGCACGGTGTACTTGGGCCGGCTGACCGGGGTGCTGGCCTCGGACAGCAGCGTGATCCGGTTGAGATCACGCCGGCCGGGGCGGCTCTTGTCCGGGCCGATGTCCACCAGGTGCTGCTTGTCGAGAACCCGCAGCGCTTCCTTGATCTGCCGGCCCCGCAGTGCGCCGGCTTCCCGGTAGTCGGAGCTGGTGTCGGAGAGCACCACCTTCTGCCAGCTCTTGATCGGCGCGTTCGTCTCCACGTCCTCGAACGTGCGGTCGACGCGGGCCCGCTCCCCGGGGTCGTATCGACACTGCGCGTCGAAGAGCATGAGCAGCTCCAGGCGAAGCGGCAGCCCTCTGGCGGGGACCAGGCGGGCCAGAGCCGGCGCGTGATCGGCGCCGGGCTGCTGCAAGAGGAAGTCCGGCCGGATGAAGATCCGTTCGGGCCGGCGCCCAGGGGTCTTGCCGTCACGGTTGCCGCCGTACTGCCACAGATGCTCCAGGTTCCGCCGGACCTCCTCGTGCAGGAGGGTGCTCCCTTCGGGCCCATCGCAGGCGCTGAGCAGCGCGTCGTTGATGGCCGCCCGGGGCGGCCGGGCCGCCCTGGGGCGACCCGGCGGCACGGGCGAGACGACGCTCACCGCCCGCCCCTCAGCGCACCGACGAACCGGGTGAGCTGGGTGAGGACGTCGATGCAGTGGCGGCGGGTCCGCGGGTGGCGCGCGGCCAGCGCCAGGACCGCCACCAGGACGACGCCGAGTGACACCACCGCGGTGGGAAGGGTGATCAGCAGGGCGGCAGCCGCCCATCCGTGCTGGTCATCGAGGCCGAGCATGTGTCATTCTCCGATCGGTACGAGCTCCCGTCCGCCGTCCAACTTCCTACGGTCGATGGCGGGCGGGAGGCCCCTCTCCGGCCTGCCGAGCAGCAGCGCCAGGTGCAAGATTGACGGCTTCCTCGCGCGTTGTCTCGTTGCTGATCTTGAATGCCGCGTGCCCCCTGACCACGCCAGAACTGCTGAGGAATTAACCTTGCGGTTCTGGGGTGGTCAGCGGGTAGAGGCGAACAGGCACACAGGGATCATCCTGCGTCCGATCTACTGGCCGGTGACGGCCACAGCCAATAGCCGTCCGCACGGCGTATGCGTTTGTATACTTTCCCCATGTCGGTGGACCCGTACCGGTTCTCGTACACCAGTTACGAGGCGCTCGACCGCGCTGGCGTCGGCTGGCAGGCGGCCCTGCACGTACTCACCGCCTCCCGGCCCCGGATCGTGCGGCACATCGGCGCGGTGATGCACGTCGTCGGTGCGGTGCCGGACGGGCGGTTGCTGGCGGTGGCGCTCATCGAGGAGACCGACGACGAGTACATGGTGGTCGGGGCTCGGTGGCTCGACGAGGACGAGGCGCAGCCGCTGCGCAAGTTGATGGAGAGGGGCGGACGATGAGCCGAGCAGAGGACATCAGGGCGGCGCAGGAGTCGCTGGAGAGCCGCGACTGGTCCGACGCGGTGGTCGACGACACCCCGCCGACGACGAAGGTGAGCATGTCCGCCCGGTACCCGAGCGACATCGCTCGCCGGGTGATGGAGGACGCGGAAGCCCGGGGGGTAAAGCCGGGGGCGATCCTGCGGGAGATCGTGGAGGCGCACTACGCCACGCTCGACGCCGCCGGCGACGAGCCGATCACCGTGCGACCCGCCGACGTCGTCCGCGCGCTGGCCCAGGTCGCCCGGCGGGAGCGTCCCGCCGCCGCGTAGCGCGATGTCGGACGCTGACCGTACGGTCATTTCGACCTCGGGGTGCTCGTTGTCTTCGGTCGACGGGCGGTGTAGTCGCGGGCCACGGCGGCCGCGGCGGATATCACCCGCTTGCCGGTAGCGGGATCCACCTGGGGTGCCCGCTGCTGCCGGTGCCGCTCCTGGCGAGCGACCAGCTGCTCGTACTCCTCACGTCTGGTCGCAGTCCCCGGAGGACCGGCACCAGGAGCGCAGCACGGTCGACGAGCTTGCGGGTTACGCCTGGCTGAGGTCGAGAATGCTCCAGCCAGCGGGTAGGACGGTGGCGGCCGGCGTGGGGGCGGTGGTGGCCAGGTGCGCCTGGTGGGCGATGGCGGTGCGGGCGGCGTGGCCGAGGGCGATGTCGCCGCCTGCGGCGCGGGCGAGGACGCCGGTCTGGCGGGCGTCGTCGATGCCGGGCTCGGCGCCGAGGGGTAGCACGGTGACGGCCGGGGTGGTGGTCAGGAGGGTGAGCAGTGCGGTGCTGACCTCGCTGCTGGTGGCGGCGTAGGCGGCGGCGAGGCAGGCGGCCGGCACGCCGACCGTGCGGCCTTCGTCGGCGACCTCCGCGATCAGCTCACCGACGGCGACCTGGCCGGCGACGTACGCGGCGAGGGCGGTGACGTCCAGGACGACGGCGACCTGGTCGTCGTTCACGCGGCCTCGTCGAGCAGGCGCTGCCCCTCGGCGAGGGCCTCATCAGGGATGGGGGTGGCGAGGCGGTCGCGCCAGCGGGCCTTGCCGGCGTCGGTGACCTCAATGCCGGCGCGGCGCAGCACCTCGTCGAGCTGGGCGCCGGCCATCTGGGCGCGGACGGCCGCAGTGATGGCGGCGCTGGCGTTGGGTTGGCCGTCGAGCCACTGAGCGACGTCGTCCGGGACGCTGATGGAGCGCTTCGCGGTCATGGTCCGAGCCTACCCCGCTGGTAGCACCGGCGGTGCTACCAGCGAGACCCCAAGCTACCGAGGTCGGACCTGGTGGTACGGATGCGTGGTCATCGTGAGCTGACCGCCGACGACAGCCGGATCGGTCGCGGTCAGATCGGCGGCCGGGCCTGGGGGCAGCGCGAGGACCAGGGCGCCGACAAGATCGCCGGTTAATCGCTCGTCATGCCGCCAGATCGGGCCGGCGACCACGGCCGTCCCGGCTTCGACCTGGCGCTTGACCCAGGCAATGTGGCCTGCGGCGTTGCGCTGTCCTGCCAACGGCTGGGAGTAGTCCCACTCAGGGCCGGGGTGGACCAGGACGAGACTGGTCGCAACGTTTTGATCCATGAGGTCAGGATGACAGCACCGGAGGCCGCCCGTCGATATCCGTGATCATCACCAGCCGGGCTGACGGGTCCGCGCCCAGCCACGCCCACTGCATGGTGATGGCGGAGCCGGCCAGGCGGACGACCTCGTGGTGCGGTGTGTCCTCGACCCGGCCAGCAGACCATGCGGCGGCCGCGGCATCGCTCGCCGCGCACAACGCCGCGACAATGTCGAGTACCGCCTGTCCGGGGGCGGCGTACCACGAGGCGACCGCCCGGCTCCGTGCCACCGCCTGGCCGGCGATGGTCGGCCAGTCGTCCCATAGGCTGCTGATCTGGATCGCCCAGCTTGCGAGGTTGTGCACGGTCGGGGCGGCCGAGCTGGCCGACAGCACGTTCCATGCCGGGTCGACCACCCATGCGGGGACGGCCAGGCCCGTGACCATCTGCGAGAGTTGGGCGGGGTCCGGCGGCGCGGGAGCCGCGTATGGCGGCCGGGACAGCCGGTCCAGATGCCGCACGGCAGCAGCGTCGAGGTCGAGCACTTCGGCCACCCGGGCGAGGGTGCGGGGTGACGCCTGACGGCCAGCCTCGATGGCCTGCCAGGCCCGACTGGTGATTCCTGCCCGCCGTGCGGCGACCGTCTGGGTCAGGCCCGCGCCACGACGGACGGCGGCCAGCCAGACGCCCACGGGCTGAGCGACGGTCATGTTCGCAGTCGCGCACAGGCTGGACAGCGGTCCGGCCCACTCTCGACCGACGGTACCGGTGGCGTGTAGCCGGGCGGATACTGGAAGACCACGAGGCGCCGGCCGTCCTCCGGTGACAACGGGGCGAGGATCACCATGTCCAGGGGCACCCCGGGATCATCGAGATTGGCACCGGGCTGCCGAAAGAAGCGGCGCGCGGTGGGCGGATCTACGCTGATCGCCGACGCCGCAGTCCATCGGGCGGCGAACTCCGGGTAGTCGAGCAGATCGTCGAGCAGCGCCGAGAATCCCGGGTTGCTAGCCATCGGCGCGTACAGGGCGCGGAAGCGGGCCACGAACTCGTCTGCGAAGTGCGGCCAATCGGCGAACGCGTGCTGGGAGTGCACGCTACCGAAGATCCACTTGGCGATGTTGCGCTCAGCGGCGGGTACGGATCCGAAATCAACGAACCACTGCGCGACGGCACGGTTCGCCGCGAGCACCTGCCATGCCGCGTCGGTGACGTACGCCGGGCATTCCATCTGCTCGCACATTTGCGCCAGGCCGGCGTCGAGATCGGTCGCGTAGCTCTGCGCTGGCCGGGCCGTACCCGTCGCCGTCACCCACAGCGTGCGGCGCTCATCGGCATCCAGACGCAGCACATCCGCGACCCGCTCCAACAGGTCAGCGCTGGGGCGGCCTCGACCACGCTCAAGATCGATATAGGCGCGCAGGCCATACCCCGTAGCCTCGGCGACGTCCTCCTGCGTCAGACCTCCATCGCGGCGGCGACGCAGCCGGGACGGTAGCCCGATGTCCTCGCGGGTCAGACGGCCGCGCCAATGCCGCAGCACCTGACTCACGAGCTCGCCCATGATCACACCTCCAGGACCTCGCAATGGTACGCACCCACATGACACGAACTGGGACTTCGTGTGCCGCGATGGACCTGGTAGATCTCCACCACAGCCGCCAGAGTGGCAACGCGCGGCCACGGGGGGCGCGCGGCCACGGGGGCGTCAGTTGGGTCCGATGCGGGATGGCCGCTTCGCATCGGACCCAACTCCGAATCCTGATCTTCGCCTGGGCCGTCCTCTCCAGCGAGACAGACCGGACGACAACCAGGTCGGCATGTTCGACCCGCAGCACATCCTCGGCACCGAGCAGGGCATGTGGTGGAACCCGCTGCGCGCCGTAGCCACCATCACCGACGCCCGCCGCCTCGCCGAACACTTCGCCGCCGCCGAACGAGAACCCGGCGTCAGCCGCGACGCCAGCTCCGAAGAACTGGTGGCGAACCTGCTCCTCGCGGCCGCCGTGTCTGGGCGGGACATCCTCGCCGCATACCGATGGGCCGTCAGCCCCCGCGACGACGAACCAGCCCGCGGGCCGCCACTGGCGGTGGCCACCAGCGGTCGACGCGATCCGGCGGACACATGGCCGCTGGTGGAGGTCGTGGTCACCGGCCGGGTGGACTGGGCCGCGCGGACCTTCACCACGGCGGCGGGGCCCCGGGGCGAGATGGCCCGACTCAACGCGAACCTGGCGGCGCTTCGTACCCTGCGCACCCTCGAAGCCGAGGACCGACCGGCGACCGCCGAGGAACAGACGGTCTTGGCCCGCTGGTCGGGGTGGGGTGCGGTACCCGGGGTGTTCGAGGGCCGCGTCGACCACCGCGACCACGCCCGGTTCGCGGCGGCCCGGGACCAGCTCCGGCAGGTGCTCGATGAGCGGGAGTACGCGGCGGCCGAGCGCAACACCCTGAATGCGCACTACACCGACGCCGCGTACGTCCAGGCCATCTGGGACGCCGTCACCGGCCTCGGGTTCCAGGGCGGAGACGTGCTGGAACCCGGCTGCGGGCCGGGCACCTTCATCGGCCTGGCGCCCGACGGCGCCCGGCTGACCGGAGTCGAGGTGGAGCCGGTCACCGCCGGAATCGCCGCCGCGCTCTACCCGCACGCCACCATCCGTACCGAATCGTTCGCGGACACCCGCGCGCCGGCCGGGGCGTTCGACCTGACGATCGGGAACGTGCCGTTCGGCAAGTTCGTGTTGGCCGACCGGCGACACAACCCGGGCAAGCACTCGATCCACAACCACTTCCTGATCAAGAGCCTGCATCTGACCCGGCCCGGTGCCGCCCGCCAGGCCGTGCACGACACCATCCGGGCCACACCGGCGCTCGCGACCGGCACGGGCACGACCGGCGCCGACGCTGACCGACCCGGCCCCGACCCGGCCGCGCCGCCGCGGGTCGTGCTCACCGACGACGAGATCCGGACCCTGGTGCCGAAGCTCGCGGCAGCGCTCACCCGCGACGAGAGGATCTGGCTCAACCAGGCGACCGCCCGCCTGTGCGCACAGCCTGACCTCCGCGCCGTCGCGCAGACCGACGACCCGGACCGCTTCGCCCAGGTCTTCAGCCCGGCCATCACGGCGCAGCTCGCCGACGCACCGGCCCGGCTCGCCGAGCTGGCCGCCGCTGGCGACGGCCTGGTCAACGAGCTACGCACCCTCATCCAGCACTACGTCTACACCAAGACCCGGACCGAAACCGAGTCGCCGGCCAAGCCCGCGCCGGCCGACGATGCGGCGAAAGCCGCAGCGGTGGCGGCACTCGCGTTCCGGTCCACTACCGCCCCCGCAGCAACATCAGCGTCAGCCAGCACGCCGGCTGCTCGCGGGACTGGCCCGGCTGCCCGCGAGTCTGAGCTCACTCGGTAGGACGGTGGGCGAGGCTCCGAAAGACCTCACCGGACGACGGCGGGGTGGCGGCGGTACGGCACGATGACGCACCGTGGCGGAGCGAATCAGCACAGGTCTCGCGGTCCTGGGCGGACTGGGCGTGGTGGCCTTCGTGATGATGCAGGTGCCGGCAGGTTGGTGGGGCGTTCTGGCGGCGAATTGGCCGATGTTGCTGCTGGCCGCAGCCACCGTGGCGGCGTTGACCATCAGCGGGGTCTTGCGGTACCGCGACGGCCAATCGGGGCTACAGGTGGCCGAGGCTTCGTCGGCTCCGCTACCTCCGGACCGACCGCTTCGGCCGTTGCCCACATGGGTCATTCCGGCAGGGACGGTAGCGGTCGCGGTGATCACCTGGCTGGCGGTGTGGAGGTTGCAGGGTTCGGTGCCGGCCGTGGGCGATCAGGTGGAGCGGGCGAAGTTGCGGGTCGAGTCCATCCGCACCGGCTTGACCATCGGTGCCGGCGTGACGGCCGCGTTCGCGTTGTTGTTGGCCTTTCGCCGGCAGCAGTTGGCCGAGCGCACCCAGCAAGCCACGGAGTACGACGCCGGGGAGAAACGGGTCACCGAGTTGTACGTCAAGGCCGCCGACCAACTCGGCGCGACCAAGGCTCCGGTCCGTCTCGCTGGCCTGTACGCCCTGGAACGCCTTGCCCAGGACAACCCCGCCCACCGGCAGAGCATCGTCGAGGTGATCTGCGCCTACCTGCGCATGCCCTACACCCCACCCGACGACCAACCCACCCCGGAACCCGACGACCAGTCCCCCGCAGACGGCCCCGCTCCCGCCGCCGGGCCGACGGACGTCACTGGAGACAGCGACAAACCCGCCGTGGATCCCCGGGAAGAACGCCAGGTCCGCCTCGCCGCCCAACGCATCCTCGCCCGCCACCTACGACCAACAACCCCCGAAAAACAACCCGACCCCTTGTACTGGGGCCCAAAGACGACGCTCGACCTTCCCGAAGCCGTCCTCATCGACTTCGACCTCAGGAACTGCCACCTCCACAACGCCACCTTCAACAAAACCCACTTCACCGGCACCACCCAGTTCGTAGGAGCGACGTTCAGCGGCGACGCCCGGTTCGACGGGGCGACGTTCGCAGAAGATGCCAATTTCGGCGGGGCGACGTTCAAAGGCGACGCTACATTCATCGAGGCGAGGTTCGGTGGCGAAGCCGAATTCCTCAACGCGACGTTCAGCGGCGACGCCTGGTTCTTCCGCACGGGGTTCAACAGCAAGGCCGAATTCTTCGAGGCGAAGTTCAGCGGTCACCAAGCTTGGTTCTTCGAAGCGACCTTCAGCGGCAAAGCCAACTTCATGCACGCGAGGTTCAGCGGCGACGCCTGGTTCGAAGGGGCGACGTTCGCAAAAGATGCCGAGTTCGGCAGGGCGACGTTCAGTGGCATCACCAGGTTTGTTGGGGCGAGGTTCAGCAGCGACGCCCAGTTCGACATGGCGACGTTCAGTGGCACTACGAGCTTTGGTGGCGCAACTCTTGATGGGAAAAGATACGACGGGCCCGTTACCGAATAGGTGCGCCGGACTGGCCTCTACAGGGGATCGAAGGGCCGGGTACGCCAGCCGGTGTCACGCCATCCGGCCTAGCATGGGTGCAGGCCGGCTCGACCCTACTCAAGCACTACCAGACGATGCGTGACGACAGGTTGAAGCCGTAGACCCGGACCGAAGCCCTCGCAGACCTCCGCGCCGACGCCCCCTCGCACCCGACGCCGCCGGAGTACCTCCCGACGAGCAGATCCTGGCATGGGCACTGGAGGAGACACCGACACTCCCGAGGGTTACTGAACCACCAACCAAGTAGCCCCGAGCGCGACGCCCGATCAGAAGGGCGGCTCCTCGTCGAAGTTGCCACGAGGCGCCGGCGCCGGTGGAGGGCTCGGCTTGGGCGGCAGCGTCGGCACGTCGCCCTCGTAGTCGTCGAGCACAGCGTTCCAGCGCTTCTTCAGCTCACCCCGCAGCGTCACTTCGGACCAGTTGTCCTCGGGCCACCGGTCTTCGTCCGGGCTCCGGTCCGCCAGGGCGCAGAACGCCTGGAGAATGGCATCGACGGTTGCCCAGGTACGCGGCACAACGGCACCAGTCAGCACGCGGCGGATGGTCTCGGTGCTCGCCGTACCCGGCAGGTCCTCGTTGTCCCGGATCCAGCTTTCGATCTGCCGCAGTGTCGGCCGGCCAGCCTCCCGGTAGTGCGTGAACAATTCCTCGACGAAGGCGCGGCGAGGACCTTCCGGCAGCCCGTCCTTCGACGGCATCCTCAACGTTCTCGGCACGCCCGCCCCCCGCTCGGAAGTCACGCTTTGACAACCAAAGTCTAGGACCCACCACCCACGACTCGCTTTCCCCACATCACGACAACGCTGGAACAACCATGAGCCCAAGTCGACGTCCGGAGATCAACTGCTCTGAGCAGGCCTAACGATGGATTCATCAGCAAGCTCGACCATCGAAAGGCTGCCCGTTGACCACCCTGACCGTCCGCGGCCTCTGGCTCGCGATCGCCGCCCTAACGGCCGTCCTCGTCGGCGCCACCGCCGGCCTGCTCGCCTGGGCCGGCGGCCTCAACCCGCCCACCGCCGTTTTGACGGGGGGTGGTGGTTTCGGCGGCACCCTCCTGCTCATCCTCACTGCCGTCCGGTTCACGGTCGGCGAGCCGCAGTGAGGCGGGGCCTCTACCGGCCCGGCGCTTCGGCGGCCACACCCGCTGCAGGAGATCGCGACGGCGCCGGTGGCGCCTCAGCCGACCGGCCCGCCGACGTGGCATCGGTGACAGCGACCGCAGTCGACTGAGGGAATGCCTGGGCCGCGAGCTTCGCCGCGTGCACGTCACGCTCACCGAGCCCGGCTGACATCTGGTCGGCCTCGGGGCGGTCGCCGCGAGCGTCCTCCCCCCTGTCGCCGCCCGTCTCCCGCCATTCACCGTCAAGGGTGACGGCGGGAGGATCCCCATCGCCCTGGACGGTGCCATCGGCCTGTGCCACTCCGGCACCCTGCTCGGTGGCGTAGTCGTCGACCACCCGAAACGCATAGGCGGCGGGCGTGTGGGCCCGGTCGACGAAGCCGGGCACCTGCCGCAGCAGGTCGCGCACATCGTGCCCGGCGCGCTCCAGTTGGTCGAGCTTGTAGGCCAGTGCCGGCCACGCCGCCGAGACAATGACCCGCTCCGCCCGGTCGGCGGTCCACACCTCCCGTACGTGCACCGCCATCGCCTCCTGACGCTCCTGGGCGGTCCGGCGTCGCTCGCCGGCGTCACCGGGCCGAGCCTCCGCCGGTCGGTCGACGTCGTCCATGGCGGCGCGGTCGAGCTGGTCGGACAGCCATGTCTCGTCTACCGGCCGGGCGCCGGCCGGCGGGTCGACGTGGACGCCGCGTTCGGCGAGCCGCACCACGATGACCCGCTGGGCGGCCTGGGCACGCGGGTCGACGGCCGCCCACTCGGTGCTGGCCCGCCAGGCCCGTGCGATGTCCTCGGCCGACGCCTGCCGCCACCACGACGGCCGGGTCGCCGGCCGCCACACGGTCGCGCTGGCCTGCTGGGCCGCGCGCACCTGGGCGCGGATGCGACGGGCCTGTTCCTCGCCGGCCCGGGCGGCGCGTTGTAGCTGAGCGATACGGATCTCGATGGCCGCCTGCGCCAGTTGCCCGGCGGCCTGGATCGCGGCGGTGACCGCCGCGGTAGCCCGCTGGTGGATCTCGGCCATCTCGTTGTCGGGCACTAGCTCGTCCTCCTCAACGCTGCGAATCCCGCTCGACGTTCGGGTCGACGCGAGGCCGGACTGGGCCCGGCGCGGTGTGGATCGGCCGCTGCGGCGACCCGCCCTGGTTCGGCACATGCCCTTGGTCCACCAGCTGGACACCCGACTGGAGCAGGGGCATCAGGTGCGCGGCGGCAGCAGCAGCGGCCCCGGCGGCGTGGGCCTGTTGCTGCGCGGCACGCAGCTCGGCCAGCGCCACGACCAGCCGGGCCGCCTGGACGACCACGGCGAGCAGGACGGCCGCCTCACCACGGTCGCGGGCGTGTCCGGCGACCAGCAGCGCGTCCGCCACGCGACCCAACTCCCCGGCCACCGACGACGCCGCGGGCGCCGGCGCGCGACGCGGCGGTGCCGCTGCGCGAGCCAGGGCGTCAGCGGCGCGGCTCACCGGACCCCGCCCTGACGGTTCGGTGGCCGCCGCTACCCGGGCCAGCAGTTCGGCGCTGGCCCGCGCTACCGCTGGCCACTGCGGCGAGTCGGGCGCCACCCCGGCCAGCCGGCCGCTGATCGCCTCCAGCGCGGCAGCCGACGACCGCCACACCGCCATTCGGTCCTCACCGCGCAGGCTCGATTCCGCGGAATCCGCCGCCTTCCACTGACCGGCCGACGGCCGCTCCGCCTCGGGCCACCGCTTGCGGACCTGAGGAAGACTGAGGTCACCGTCCAGGCTGCGCCCGGCGTACCAGGTCGGCTTACCCACCCCGCCCGGCCGCAGCGCGACCGCGTACCCGACCACCTGGCTCGGGTCCTGCTCGGAGGTCCGCGGGGCGACCAGCAGCCCAGCGCCCTTCATCCGCGCGACCCACTCGGCTTCGCTTCCTGCCCCGGCCAGGGCAGCCCGGACCTGGCGGCGCAGCAGATCCCGGTCCGGTGCCTGGCCGCTGCGGCGGGCCCGGTCGACCTCCGGCCGGTTCAGCTCCGGCCGCTTCGTCGCCCCGGCCCGGCCCGGTGTCCACTTGCCCAGTCTGAACTCGTCCTCTAGGAGGTCGGCGACCTGTTGGCTGCGCCGCTTGTCCTGCCGCAGCCACACCGGCGCCCCGTCCTCGGTGGCGAGGGTGACGACCAGGTGCACGTGGTCGTTGCCCTTGGCCGACAGGCCGTGCCGCACCGCGATCCACCGGCAGCCGGCCCGCTCCCCGTTGCCGGTGAAGCCCATCTCGGCCACGAACCGGCCGGCGATCCGCGACCAGGTCGCGTCGTCGAGCTGCCCCTCCTGCGCGGGCAGGCTCAGCGAGCACTGCCACACGTACTGCTGCACCCCGCGCTCGCCGGCGCCGATCTGCGGCGCGTCCAGCCGGGCCGCCAACTCCTCCAGCGACCACCCGCCACCCTCGCGCTCGCGGCTCTCGGGGGCGAGCAGCGCCACGTCGTCGTACCCGGCGACCAGGTGCGGGTTGACGTGTTCCTCCGCCTTGCCTGGCCCCCACAGGTACTCCAGCAGACCACGTACCCGACTGCCGTAGGTCACCTTCGGGATCATCGACGGCCCGTCTGCACGGCGGCGATCGCGGTCACCAGCTCGTCGACGCGCGCCGCGACCCGGGCGAGGTACGCCGATGTTGCGGCCAGGTCCCCGCCCGGCTCCCCGGTGGAGTGCAACCGCGCTACGGCCTGGTTCAGGTTGTGCGCCGCACCCCGCACCTGCCGGTGAACACCCATCAACTCGACCAGCAACGGTCCCGTCTCCGCGGTGCCAGCCGGTCCGGCCGGGGCCGGAACGAGCGGCGCCGATCCGACCTCCGCCAGGTACGCCGAAGTGGCCATCCGGGCCGCCGCCGCATTCGCCTCGACCGCCGCCAACTCCGCCTCGGACAACCGCACCGTCACCCGATGCACCCGCGGATCGTCGTCGCTGTGAGCCCGCCGCCGACGCTGGCTCGCACCGAACCGGACCACGCCGACCTGCGCCGGATCAGCCACGTCGACCACCCTCCCGAGCGGCGTCGCCCGCCGCGTCTCGGCCGGCCGCAACGCGGCCCGTCTGACCAGAAGTCAGACTTTTACTCCAACTTGCTCCGACAGAGGAGGCGGGTCGCGTGCGCGCGACGTAAGTACACGGTCGAGCAGAACGCACCTGACGGCGCGTACCACGAGCCCACCCCGTGGGGGCCAGGAAGCGTAGCCCGTCGCCGCCCAGCATCAAGGGCGCTTCGCGTCGCTGCGCGATGGTCCTACGGCCCACCCTTGACGCTGGTCGACGCCCTCGGCTGGCACTGATGGTGCACCCACCGGCCCGGGGAAAGGATGGAAGAGCAGGACCGTGCCGATCGATCTTGGCCGTTAAGGTGGGCGTCCACGCACACCAGATCGGACCATCCTGGGTGAGAAACCTATGGTCGAACAGACCGCCAAGGCCGTCCGCGCCGAGACGGAACGGGCCGCGTTGGGACTGCTGCGCGAGCGCGCCAACCTGGTCGGCGAGGCGGCCACAGCCCGGCACGACCGCGACCAACTGGCCGAGTCCCTGCGTGCTGCCAACGCCCGCTACGCCGAGCGCTACGACGCAGCGGTGCAGGGTGGATGGACGCCGGAGGACCTGGCCAAGCTCGGCTTGGACGCACCAGAGGCTCCCACCGGCCGGCGTCGCCGCTCGCGCCGGCCGGCCTCGACCTCCGGCTCGCAGCAGCATGACGACCAGGTCGTGCACGCCGACACCGGCGGGCAGGCGTAGCCGCGACCGACACAGCACGACGGCGGCCATCCTTCCCAGGGTGGCCGCCGTCGTGCTGACGCTCATGGCCGCGCCCCCAACGGCGCATCCCGGTCTCGCATGAACGGCACCGGGTCGACGGCGTTGCTGCTGTTGGCGTTGTACCGGCCGCCCGGGACGTCGACGTGCACCTCGAAGTGCAGGTGCGGGCCGGAGGAGCCTCCGCTGTTGCCGACGAACCCGATCACCTCGCCGGCCGCCACGGCGTCGCCGATGGCTACCTCGGGTCGTCGGATCAGGTGGCAGTAGCGGGTGACGATGTCGCCCGGGTGGCGGATGTCGACGTACCAGCCGCAGCCCCGGGCGCGGGTGTGCCCGTCCCGGTCGCAGGTGGTGTACCAGTCGCACTTGACCTGCTCGACCACCCCGCCTGAGGCCGCCCGGATCGGGTCACCCCGCACGTCGCTCCGTGACATGTCCACCCCGGCGTGCAACCGGCCGTTGCGGGGGCCGAACGGGCTACCGACGAAGGCGTGCAACGGCTGCACCCACCCGCCCGGCCCGACCGGCACGGGCCCGAACTCGCCCATGCCGCAGGGAGCCGTCGGTGCGCCGCCACCGACGTTGCGGATGTCCGGTACGCCGAGCACTGCGGCGGCGAGCAGCTCGGCGTCGTCCTCCCATTTCTGGTACTCCTCCGGGTAGGCAGAGCGCTGCACCGCCTGCGCGGCGTCCGTCAGCCGCATCCGCTCCCACCCATCGACCCGCGCCAGCGCCTCGTAGAACCTGTCGGCGGCGTAGCTGGGTGTCATCCGCTCGCGCACTGTCCCCCACCCAGGGCGCTGCTGGAACAACCCGACCGAGTCGTGGTCACGGCCAACACCCTCATGCGGGAGCGACAGCGATTCGGGCACGTTGGCGTTGGCCAGGTTGCGTAGCGTGGACTCCTGCATCGCCGTCGCCAGCGCGATCACGTAGCCACGGGCGGGCATCTGCTGCTCCAGACCGGCCGTGACGATCTCTGCCGCGTTGGCCACCTGGGCGCCGCTCCACCTGCCCACCTCGGGCGCCGCGCCATCCGGCAGCAACGGCACCTCGCACGCTGCGGCTTCCGCCTGCTCCTGACCGAACATCAGCACCGGGAGCACCACCGTGCCGCCGCACAACAGCACCACGACGGCCACCACCGCGACTGCCAACGCGATCGGTCTGCGGGTCGTCATCCGATGGCCCGCCGGAAGTCGTTACCGGTGACCAGCCAGCGCCCGGCCAAGGCCGTCACCGTGACGGTCAGAGTGCCGCTGTCGGTGGTGAACTCGTACTCTGCGGCACCGCCCTTCGGTGGCTTCGAGGCCACCGGGCCGCCGTCCACCCGGGTCGCCGGAACTCGCGCGGGGTCGACTGTCCGCAACTGCGCGGCGAACCCGTCGTCGCAGACCTCAGCGACCTGCCGCCACCACTCATCGGCCGGAAGGTCAGAGCGCACCCAGGCCCGTGCGAACCGCGCCGCTACCCGTGCCGCCTGCGCCGCCGGTGGCGGTGGAACGGTCAGGTCATCGCCACCATGGTCGTCACGGCCCGGAGACTCACCAGGCGTCGGCGACTCCACGGCGTCGCCGGTGGTCGGGTAGACCGGGCCGCTGCGGTCCGGGCCCGGCACCGTCGGCGCGGCAGATCCCGCGCAGCCACCAACCCCCAGCAGCGCAGCCACGAGTGCCACCAGCCCAACGTCACGCAGCCGAGCAGTGCCGGTGACAGCGTGCGCTGCCCTTGCCATTCAACGCCCCCGTGGTGCCGATCATGTCCGATGTTGACCGAGCAATCACCATAGGACCAGCTACCTACGCGGTGCTACTGTCACGTACTCGTCAGTGACCTTGACACGCGGGGGAGGCATCAGGTGACGAGTGGCGACCGCGTGGCCGTGTGCGGATCCAGGCGGTGAGGTCCGGAACAGTCGCGGCCCGCCGTACCCGTCCGACCGCCGTACCGCAGCTCCCCCTCGCCGTGATTCCGGAGAATCACGTCCGAGACGGGTGGCCTCCGGTGTGGTGGGTCGGCTGCCACGGCGGCGCCGGCACAAGCACCCTCGCCCGGATGGTCGGCTTCGGCGCGGACTTCGGCGCCGCGTGGCCGGCGCTCACCCCCGCGATGCCCGGCGCCCAGGTCGTCCTCGTCTGCCGCGCGTCGGCGTCGGGCACATGGTCCGCCACCGGCGCGGTCGAGCAGTGGCGCCGTCGCTCCGGAGTGGCCCGCATGACCTGGCTACTCGGCGTCGTCGCCGTCGCCGCGTCACCACGGCGTCCACCCCGCATCGCCACCGAACGCCTACGGCTACTCAGCGGCTGGGCACCGCAGATCTGGCGGGTCGGCTGGATCGACGACCTACTCGCCGTCGACGAGCCGACCGACATCGGCACCCCTCCCGACATCGAGGCGCTGCGCACCGCGATCTGGCACACGCTGCACGTCGCGAAGCAGAAAGGACGACCATGACCCTGATCGGCGCCTTGGCGCAGGCCGAAACCATTCTCGTGCAGGCCGTCCCCGACCCCGGAGGTGGTGTAGCGCCTCCCGGCGTCGCCGGCAGCGGTGTTCTGCTCATCCTCCAGTGGATCGCCTGGCTGGCCGTGGCGGCCTGCGTCGCCGGAATGATCGTCACCGCCGCGAAGATGGCCATCTCCCACCGCCGCGGTGACGACACCAACGTCTCGCAGTTGGGCTGGGTCTTTGCCGCTTGCGTCCTGATCGGTAGCGCGTCCGCGATCGTCGGCGCCCTGATCGGCGGTGGGAGGACGACCTGATGCCCCCCGTCGGGCCCGACTTCGCCGAGCGCCCTCCGTGGACCCGACCCGGCTTCATCGCCGCCGCAGTGCTGGTGGCAGTCATCGTCCTCGCCGGGGTGCTGATCGCCATTCTCGCCCCGCGTGGCGACGACCCCGACGTCGTCGGTGGCACATCGCCGTCGGCACCACCTCCGACCGCCACGAGCACGCCGGATCAGGCACTACCCACCGCCGTGCCGACGGTCGCGCCCGATGACGTGCGGTGGGAGTTGGTCGGGCCTCACGCTGTGCCGGTCAGCGCCACCGCCGGCCCCAAGCAGGTGACCGACACAACGGCCTCCGGCTTCGCGCACACCCCCGAGGGCGCCCTGGTCGCCGCCGCGCAGATCATGACGAGAGCCGGGCACGCCCTCGGTCGGGACCGCTGGGAACCCACCATCCAGCGGCAATTCGTGCCCAGCGCTGACCGAGACCAGCTTCTCGCCGCGCTCACCGCCGCCGACAGCGGCCCGGCCGATCCAGGCTCCCTCAGCCGAATCGCCGGGTACACCTACCAGTCATACACCCCCGACACGGCGGTGATCGGGCTCGTGCTCCGCGCGCCATCCGCCGGCACCCCGCGCTACCACGTCCTGTCACTGACGCTGCTCTGGCGCGACGGCGACTGGCGGATGCAGGCACCACCCGGGGGTAGCTGGCTCTCGGTCAACCGCATCACCGACACCCTCGCCGGCGTGGTGGAGTGGGGACCGCAGTAATGCCCGACTGCATCCCCCTCGTCGACCCGCTCTGCGTCCCCACCAAGGTCGCCGGGAACGTAGCCGGCCGCCACCTGGAACAGATCGCCGAGGAAGCGTCAAAGGCCGCCGCCGAAATGCTCACCACGCTGGTCGCCGGATGGCTCAGGGTGGACAGGCCGGAGATCTCGGAAACCTCAGGCGTCGTAGCCAACCTCCGCAGCTACACGCATTGGGCGGTCGCGGCGATCGCGGTGGGCGCGCTGTTGGTCGGGGCGATTCGACTGGCCATCGAGCGCAACGGGCGGGAAGCCGGGTCGATCGCCAAGGGCCTGGCCGCCCTGGTCGTGATCACCGGCGCTGGCGTGCCGGCAGTGCAGGTCCTCATCACCGTCGGCGACTCATACTCGGACTGGATCATCACCGAGTCCACCAGCGAAGACCTCGGCGGCCGGCTCCTGCTACTCAGCCCGGCTGCCGGCGCCTCCACCCTGTCACCGATCATGCTGATCGGCGTCAGCCTGTTCATCTTCATGGCCGCGATGGTGCAGCTACTCATGCTGCTCGCCCAGAACGCGGGACTCATCCTCCTGGCGGGGCTGCTGCCACTGCCCGCAGCGGCGGCCATCTCCGGCTCGGGGCGGGCCGTCCTCACCCGGTACCTGACGTGGCTGATCGCCTTGATCCTCTACAAGCCGGCCGCCGCGACCATCTACGCGGCCACGTTCTGGCTCGGCGGCCAGGGACAGACCCTCATCGACCTGCTCACCGGCCTGGTGATGCTCTGCATGGCCATCGTGGCGCTGCCGGCGTTGCTGCGATTGATCGCCCCGGGGGTGTCGGTGCTGTCCAGCGGCGGCGGCTCCAGTGGCGCTGGCGTGGCGGCGGTCTCGGCGGCAGGTCAGGTGGCCTCCGGCGCGGTGCGGCTGTCCAACAGCGGCGGTGGGCAGGGCGGCGGCAGGTCCGGTGGGCACACGGGCGGGGGGTCCGGCCGGCCTGGTGGCGCGTCGCCGTCGGCGCCGTCACCTCGCCCCTCCGGCGGCGCTCCCGCCGCAGGCGGGACCAGTACCGGCCCGGGTGCGACCGGTGGCGCCGCAGCCGGCTCGGGTGCCGCAGCGGCGGCGGGCCCGGCCGGGCCCGTGGTGGCCAGTGGTGTCGCGGCGGCGCAGGCCGGCCCGGCCGCCGTACGCAGGGTCGGTGGCACCGCCTCCGGCGCGGTGGGCGGTGAGGGCTCATGAGCACCGGCGTACAGAACAGGCCGACCGAGCAACGCACCTACGGCAACTGGCGGCTCGGCCGGGGGGCCGGTCTGTTCGGGCTCGGCCCGGCCGGCACCATCGCGGCGTTCCTGGTCATGGTGCTCGCCGCCGCCATGCTGCCGGTGTCCCCGCTGGCGGCGCTACTCACGGCGGTCCTCGGCGTGCTGCTCCTGGCCCCGCTGGCGATCCGGGTCAACGGGCGCACCGGCTTCCAGGTCATCACCGCCCGGGTGGCGTGGTGGCTCACCCGGGCCCGCCGGCACCACATCTACGTCTCCGGCGTCGCATCCCGCGTCGCCGCCGCTCACCAGCTTCCCGGCGTGCTGGCCCGCTCCGAAGTGTACGAGGTGGAGACCGGCCGGTCCGGGGTCGTCGCGGTCGTCGTGGTGCCGCAGAGCCGCCACTACACCGTCACCCTGCGCTGCGCCCCGGAAGGGCTGGACCTGGTCGACCAGTCGGTCGTCGACGCCCGCGTGGCGCACCTCGCCACCTGGCTGTCGGCGCTGTCCCGCGAGCCGCACCTGGTACAGGCGCAGGTCACCGTCGAGACGACCCCTGACCCGGGCACTCGGCTCGCCGCCGAGGTCGCCGCCACCTCCCGGCCCGACGCCCCGGCGCTGGCCCTGCAGGTCCTCAACGACGTCGTCGAGTCCTCCCCGGCCGGCTCCGCCACCGTCGACACCCGGGTCTCGCTGACCTACACCGCCCCACCCGGCCGGTCGATGTCCCACGAGGACGTCTGCCGGGAGGTCGCCGGCCGGCTACCGCATCTGCACGCCGGGCTGACCGGCGCGACCGGCGCCGGGATCACGCCGCTGTCCGCGCGCAGCCTCGCCTCCGTGGTGCGCGCCGCCTACGACCCGGCCGTCGCCGTGGATCTCGCCCGTGACCCGCAGTTGACCCCAGACTGGCCCCAGGCCGGACCGGTGGCCACCCGGGAGAGCTGGGACGCCTACCGACACGATTCCGCAGCATCACGGACCTGGTGCATGGTGGAGGCACCCCGGGGCGTGGTGTACAGCAGGTTGTTCGCCCGACTCACCGATCCAGATCCGGCACTGCTGCGCAAGCGGGTGACGATGGTCTACCGGCCCTACTCCCCCGGTGACGCGGCCCGCCTCGTGGAGGCCGACAAACGCGACGCCCGGTTCCTGGCCAGCAAGAAGCACCGGCCCAGCGCCCGAGACATGACCGACGTCGTCGCCGCCGAGCAGGCCGCAGAGGAAGAAGCCGCCGGTGCCGGCGTCGTCCGCTTCACCGTGCTGGTCACCGCCACCGTCTCCGACGAGACGCAGCTCGACGAGGCCGCCGGCATCATCCGGGCCCGCGCCGGTGAGGCCCGGCTGGTGCTACGGCCGATGTACGGCTGCCAGGCCGCCGGATTCGCCGCCGGCCTGCCCGCCGGTGTCGTGCTGCCCACCCACGCCACGATCCCCTTCTAGGACCCGGCATGACCATCAGCACCCGGGACAACAGCACGCCCCCGCCACAGCGTCGACCAGCCGCACGGCGACCGGGCCGGCTCGGCTACGCCGGGCCCGGCGGCGGCCGATGGTCATGGATCGAACCGCCCACGGAGTACCGGGGCACCACCGTTCAGGTGTGCGGCCTATTCCCGTTCGGCACCGGCGCGTCGACCCCGATGATCGGCGTCCCGCTCGGCCGCCACCTCTACACCGGCAGCGCGGTGTGCTTCGATCCAATCTCCTGGTACACCCGCGCCCGGCTGATCAACAACCCGTCGGTGTGGATCGAGGGCGAGCCCGGCATGGGCAAGTCCACGGCGGTCCGCCGGATGGTCCTCGGCCTCACCGCCCAGGGCGTGACCCCGCTGATCCTCGGCGACCTCAAACCCGACTACGCCGAGCTGGTCCGCGCGTTGGGAGGGCAGGTGCTGCGGGTCGGACCGGGCCTGGACCGGATCAACCCCCTCGACGCCGGTCCGTGGCGGCAGGTCCTCGGCCGCGTCGACGAACGCACCGGCGCCGTCGTCCGCGCGGCGGTCACCGACCGGCGCCTGAACATGCTGGTCGCCCTGGCGACCCTGGTCCGCCGGGGCCCGGTCAGCTCCGACGAGACCACCGTGCTGGCCGCCGCACTGCGCTACCTCGCCGAACGCGAGACCGACGACGCCCAGCCGGTGCTCTCCGACGTCCTGGCCGTCATCCGCGACGCCCCGGCCGAAGTCCGCGCGGTCACCCTCTGGCAGGAAGAGGGAGATCTCCCCCGGTTCCGGGAGGACACCGCCGCACTGCACCGCACCCTGCTGGCGCTGCTACACGGCCCGCTCGGCGACACCTTCGAGGGGCAGACCACCACCGCCATCCGCCTCGACACCCCGGCCGTGTGCGTGGACATCTCCGGCATCGACGACACCGACGAGCTGCGCACCGCCGCGACCCTGCTGTCGACCTGGTCGTACGGCTTCGCCCAGGTCGAGGCCGCGCACCTGATGGCCGACCTCGGCCTCGCGCCGCCGAGGACGTTCTTCACCGTGCTCGACGAGCTGTGGCGGGCGCTGCGGGTCGGGCACGGCCTAGTCGACCGCGCCGACGGACTCACCCGCCTCAACCGGCAGAAGGGCACCGGCACGGCCTTCATCACCCACTCCCTGGCCGACCTGGAGGCGCTGCCCACCGCCCACGACCGGGCCAAAGCGAGAGGCTTCGCCGAACGCTCCGCCGTGCTGATGATCGGCCCGTGCTCCGAACAGGAGCTCGACGCCGTCGCCCGGGTACGGCCGCTGTCGCAGGCCGAACGGCGGGAGGTGCTGTCCTGGTCGGCGCCACCGTCGTGGACGGCCAGCGAGGGCGGCGAAACCGTCGGCCGAGGGCGCTTCCTGATCAAGGTCGGTTCCCGGCCGGGTATCCCGGTGCACCTGGAACCCACCGAGGTGGAGAAGCAGCTCGGCAACACCGACTTCCGCTGGACGATGACGTGAACCGGCCTGCCGGGCCGCGTGGGGGCCACGACGACGCCGGTCTGATCGTAGGCGGACTCGCCGTCCTGGTCCTGGTCCTCGCCGGCACGGTGTGGCTGCCGGTCGTGCTCACCCGGCCTCCCGGCTACACCGGCGGGCACCCGATCCAGGTGGCCCTCGACGTCCTGCGCGGGGACATCACCTGGACCACCGCGTGCACGCTCGTCGCGGTCGCCCAGCTCGCCGTCCTGCTGCTGCTGATCGGGACGGTGGTCGCGGTCCGACGGTGGATCGGCCGGCGGCGGACCCGAGTCGACTCGGCCGCCCGCCGGATGGCCAGCCGCGACGACCTGGCGCACCTCGGCCCCAAGGGTGTCGCCGACAGCGGCCGACGACTGCGGCCCAGCCTCGCCGACGTCGACCGGCCCGACCCCGACCAGCTCGGCGTGCTCATCGGCACCACCGTCGCCGGGGGAATGCCGCTGCGCCAGTCCTGGGAGGACATGGCCGTCGACATCTGGGGCCCGCGTACCGGCAAGACCACCAGCCGGGCCATCCCCGCCATCGTCGCCGCACCCGGCCCGACCCTGGTCACCAGCGTCAAGGGCGACATCGTCGACGCCACCCGCGAGCTCCGCGCCGCACGCGGCGACGTGTGGGCGTTCGACCCGCAGCACATCCTCGGCGCCGAGCAGGGCATGTGGTGGAACCCGCTGCGCGCCGTAGCCACCATCACCGACGCCCGCCGCCTCGCCGAACACTTCGCCGCCGCCGAACGAGAACCGGGCGTCAGTCGGGACGCCTTCTTCGACCCCAGCTCCGAGGAACTGGTGGCGAACCTGCTCCTCGCGGCCGCCGTGTCCGGTCGGGACATCCTCGCCGCATACCGATGGGCCGTCAGCCCCCGCGACGACGAACCGGCCCTCCTGCTGCGTGACCGGGGCTTCGACCTGCCCGCCGACGCGGTCGCCGGGGTCGTCAACATGCCCGACAAGACCCGGGGCGGCATCTACGCCGGTGCCCAGAAGATGCTCATGTGCCTCACCGAACCCGCCGTCACCCGCTGGGTCACCCCACCCCCCAGAGCCGGGGTGCTCGAGTTCGACCCGGCCGCGTTCGTCGTCAGCACCGACGTGCTGTACCTGCTCTCTCAGGGCGGGCCTGGTTCCCCCGCTCCACTGGTCGCCGCGCTCACCGATGCCGTCCTGCGCGCTGGTGAGCTGCAGGCCCGTGCCTCGGCCGGGCGACGCCTCGACCCGCCGCTGCTGAGCGTCCTCGACGAAGCGGCGAACATCTGCCGGCTACGGCAGCTCCCCGCGCTGTACTCGTTCTACGGCTCCCACGGCCTGCCCATCATCACGATCCTCCAGTCCTACCCCCAAGGCGTCGACGTGTGGGGCCGTGAGGGGATGCGCAAGCTGTGGTCCGCCGCGAACGTCCGCACCTACGGCGGTGGCGTCGCCGACCCCGACTGGCTGGAAGAACTCTCCAAGCTCATCGGTGAGCACGACGTCACCACCCGGTCGACCAGCAACAGCGGATCCGGCTGGGGCAACCGGTCGGTCTCCCACTCCACCCGCCGCCAGCGCATCCTCGACGTGTCCGACCTGCACGCCCTGCCCCGGGGCCGGATGGTCGTCTACGCCTCCGGCGCCCCACCCGCGCTCGCCCGCACCGCCCCCTGGCACGACGGGCCGTACGCCGCCGCGATCCGGGCCTCGATCGCCCGCTGGGACCCCACCGGCCGCACCGACTGGACCCTCACCCCCGACACCCCGCCGGAGCCAGCACCATGACCACCCAGCCCACCGGGCCGGTCGACCCGGTCGCCGACCTCAGCGCCCTACTCGGCGAACTAGCCGGCGACCACCCGAGCACGCCGCCAGCCGCCGCCGCGCCGGCCGACGACGAGCCGGTCTACCGCAACGTCGCAGCGTTCGTTGGCGACTACCTCGCTCACGTCGTCGAGCGTCGCCTCGCCAGCGGACCAACGTCCGGCATCAACTGGTGCCCGCGCTGGTGGGCCCACCCAGAGGCGATCTCCCGCCTCTACGCGCTGTGGCGGGCCTGGGAGACGCTGCGGGTCAGCGACCCGCAGACCGGCATGAGCATCTGGTGGCGTGACCACCTGGACCCCCACCTCGCCGCGCTCGCCGCCGAGTACGGGTCGTTCAGCCGATGCGGCCCGGACAAGCACACAGAACCCCGACCGCTGCCCGTCGAGCCTGCGCCACCAGAGGTCCTCGCGCAGTTCCCTGATCTGGACGACATCTAGCTGGACCACGTTAAGTCATGGGATCGCCGACCTAAATATCTTGACCAGCTATCTTGATAGACTATCTTGAAACGGTGACTGATGCCCCGGGGCCTCCCCTCTCGCCGCGGCTGCTTCCCACCGGCAGTTGCTGGTGCGGTTGCGGCAGAGAAACCACTGTGGGCTCCTACTTCGTCCGCGGTCATGACAAGACGGCAGAAGCGGCCTTGATGGCGCTGGAGTACGGCAGCTCCGTGCCGCAGTTCCTTCACCGTCACGGCTTCGGCCCACACAGGTCCGTGACCGACACAGCTGTCGATGCCGCCGACTGCCCGTGGATCCGCTGTACCCGCTGCGATTACGCGGGGGCCCCGGAGAGCGTCCGCCGGCACGAGACCAAGCACGACCAGCCATGACCCCACCCCCGTTGGATGAAACGAGGACACGTGACTGACGGGTGCCGCCCGTGATCAACCTGCCATTCCGCTGGCCCGGCCGCTTCTGGAGAGGAAATCTCCACACCCACTCGAACCTTTCCGACGGGGCGTTGCCGCCCGAGGAGGTCGTCCGCCGCTACCAAGAGGCCGGCTACGACTTTCTGGCCATCACCGATCACTTCCGAGCCAAGTACGGCTTTCCGCTCGCAGACACCCGTGAGCTGCGCTCCCCCGGTTTCACCACACTGTTGGGCGCGGAGCTGCACCCTCCGCGTACGGAGTTCTCCTCGGAGTGGCACATCCTCGCCGTCGGGCTGCCACTGGACTTCCCATCGCCTGAACCTACTGAGAATGCAGCCCAGCTGGCACGCCGGGCACGAGCAGCCGGCGCGTTCGTCGGCCTGGCCCATCCGGCAGCCTCACTACTCACCGCCGCCGACGCGGAGAGCCTGGATGCCGCGCACGCCGTCGAGGTCTACAACGCCCTCGCGGCTCGCGAGGACCGTGGTGACAGCTGGCATCTGACCGACGTCCTCCTCAATCGGGGGCACCGGCTCACCGCGTATGCGGCCGACGATGCACACTTCCAGCCCCAGGACCCGCCGGGCTGCGCGGCCTGGGTTCAGGTACGAGCGGAGTCCCTCGCCCCCGAGCCTCTGCTCGCTGCGCTCAAGGCCGGCCACTACTACTCGAGCACCGGCCCCGAGCTGTACGACGTCCAGGTCAACGCTGGATTCGTCACCGTCACCTGCTCGCCCGTCAGCAAGGTATTGGTCACAGGAGGCAACCCTGGGGCCCAGGTGATTCACGGCGAGGCTCTCCAGGAGTGTTCTCTGCCCCTGGCGATGTTCAAGCGTGGTTGGTGTCGAATCACGGTCGAGAACTCCGACGGACAGCGCGCCTGGACCAATCCGATCTATCTTTGAGCAGGCATCGACCGAAGGTCCGACGCGCTCACGACCACTGATTTTGGCATTCAGGTTACTGCCGGTCACGTCTGAGAAGGGGAATCATCGTCATGCTCTGGCCCGCTCTTCGGGTGCTCTCACAAGGAGAGTTGACAACGAGCCAGCAACTGCAACTACGCCACATGCTTCAGCTCGACGACACTCCTCGCACCGAAGGGCCCGCAGCAGCGACAAGCATCGCCCACCGCGTTCTCGCCGACAGCCCCGACAACCGCCTCGTTCTCGACCTCGCTCGTACCGGTGAATCCGGCTGGGTGCTCGCCCTGTTCTTCGAGGGGACCCCACCCACCGCCGACACCGTCGCCGATCACCGCACCCTGCTCCGCAGTGCTGTCGAGCAGTTCGGTCTCACCCTCGTCGAGGTCACTCCCGCCGCCACCGCCGACGAGGTCCACACCCCGCCTCACGAGCCGACCAGCGCCGGTAAGCCGACCATCGGCACCGTCTGGGACCTTCCGTACGACGACCTGGACCACCTGTGGCCACACGTCGGCCTACGGAAGACGGCCCCCGCAGACGTAAAGGCAGCCAAGCTACGCGAAGTGATGCGCAGCCCGGCATGGTCGGCCGCACCCCCGATTCTCCGCCGTCAAGCGGAAGCCTTCCTCGACGAACTCTGATCGGCCACGCCGCCCCGTCACGTGACAGGCGGCAGCGAAATGACCGGACGCGAACACCACAACCAGGAGAACCCGGGTGAACGAACGGCCCACCGATGACCTGAGCAGGGCGAACACGTCGGTGCCGGCCCTGCCCGCCATCGCCGGGGACGGTTGGGTGAACTGCGCCCAGGGCCACGCGCACTGGGGCAGGTTCGGCGCGGCAGGACTGCTGCCCGTCCACCGATCCGTCGACGGAGAAGCCTACGTACTCATGCACCATCGAGGTACCCACACGGATCAAGGCGGGACCTGGGCGCTACTCGGTGGTGCACGTGACAGCCACGAGTCGGCGGTAGAAGCCGCACTTCGCGAGGCCGCCGAGGAGAGTGACCTGGTTGCCGCCAGCGCCCGCTTCGAGCTGGTCGTCCGCGATGACCACGGGGGCTGGTCGTACGACACGGTGATCGTCTCCTTCGACCAGCGAGCAGCGGTACGGCCGGTCGAGGACGAGTCCGTTGCGGTGGACTGGGTGCCACTTTCCGAGGTCCAGGACCTCCGACTCCATCCCGGCTTCGCCGCTAGCTGGCCGAAAATCCAGTCGGCACTCGATGACATGTGGGGCACAGAGTCGTTCAGGGCCGCAGCGACACCTGCCACCGTGCAGGCAGTCACCGCACCGTCGTTGCCGGCGCACCCGGCCACCGACGCCCAGGTGGTGGCTCGGACAGCACTCGACCATGGTGATGGCATCGCCCACAGAGCGCTGGTCACCTTCAGCGATGACACCCTCGCAGTCCTCGATCAGTACGTGCAGGTGCAGGACGCACACCTTAAGGTCCTCGATGCCTATGTTGGTCGAGCGGTCGGCGCTCGTGTCCCTCTCACCTACCCACTCGGCTCCCGGGACGTCTACACCGACTACATGCCGGGCGAGCCGGCCTCCGCCCACTACCTCAGCCTCAGAAAGCTGGCGGACGACGGAGTACCGGCAACCCGCGACGGCGTCTGCCTCGGTCTGTATTTCGCGCTCACCGCCACTCACGGCGTCGATGTCGATCAGGTCCTCCTCGGTGCACAGCAGAGTCTGATCACCGTCACTGACTCAGTCAGCTCGCACGGCGCCCTCCCAGACGCAGCCAACCCCTTCGTCCAGACGTTCTACCGTCAGGTCGAGCCCCACGTGTTCGCCTGGGTGGACAACCCGATTTCCGCTGTCGACGTCGAGATCGTGCGGCGACAGCTGGACGGCCTGCGCCCCGTCTTCGAGCAGTTCGGTCGCTCGGACCTGCATGACACAGTCATGGAACGGTTCGGCCAAGTCGCGGCGCATGCAGTCGGGACAGTTCCGCTGCTTCCACTTCTGCCTGGAGACCGGATCGCGCTCCCCGCCTCGGTACCCCGGCGGCATGCCGCCCTGGCCCCGCCACCGGGTTCGCCGGAGCGAACCGACCAGCAGCAGATCAGCGAGGCGCTGCTGACCGACGACGGCCGGATCACCGAAACCGGTCAGGCCAAGACCATCGCCATCGAAGCCATCGCCGAGCGGATGCGGTCCTCGACGCCCGAACTCGTTCTGGCGGCGTTCGGTTTGGCCGTCGGCACCGACATGGCGCATCGACTAGGTGACGGGCGGTACGTCCTCGCGCCGCACAACGAGCAGTACCCCTCAATGGGGGCAGATGTCCTCCACGTCGACGAGCTCGATGAGGCCAACCCGCGACACGCTCCCGACAGGGTGGTGCGCATGGATGATCCCCATGCCGAGATACTCGTGCGCTGGATCGGGGTCAGCGAACTCATGAGCTCCTGGTCGTACGGATCCAACAACAACGTGCGGGTACTGGCCCTGCAGGAAGCCGCCAAGGAAGAGTTCGGCCTCACCGAGGTGCTGGAGTGGCGCATGGATTCGAAGACGCGCAACGCCGTGGCCTTGGAACTCGACTACAACCGTGACGCGCTACGAGACTTCCTGCGCACCCAGTACGAGATGACCCAAGAGACCCTGGCCAGCCGCAACATCACCGAGGTACTCGTCTACCGGGCGCTGACCTGGCAGGAGGGGGCAGCACGGCCGAGCTGGTCCGGCTTGAGCGTCGGCGACACCTTCGAGGCACGTCAGCGGCCGTTGGCGAGCTGGGCCGCCGACCGGCAGATCGTCGCTGACTGGCTGGAGAAGCGCGGCGGCCACGCCGTGATCCTGGTTGACCGCAAGCCCGCTCGAGACGTGCTTTCCATCCCTGCCACAGGGATGGGCTACTTCGCGCAGAAGGAGTTGGTCACACTACCGGGCGACGGCCTGGTCACCCTGGATGGCGTCATCACCGGCAAAGCCCCAGCCGTCGAAGCCGAACAGACCGCAGCCAGCAGCATCAGTCTCGGCGCCCCGTCCCTGGAAGATGCCGCACCCGCCACCACGAACGGCACCGACGAACGGCAGGTACCGGCCAAGCGATGGGACCCCCTGCCCATCACAGCCCGGCTCGATCCCGCCGACCCGGTGGACAGCCGGATCATCCGCGTCCTCGACGGCGAAGACGAGGCGCCCGACTGGTGGCCACGAGACGACTCGGGTTACGCCATCACCAAACGGGACCTGGACTTCCTCGGCATCAACCCGGTTCAGGTCAAGTGGATGCTTACCGGTGAGGCACCCATGGGCATGACCCCGGACCTCTACCGACGGTTCGGCGCGGAGATGCTGGAGGCGCTCCGAAACGACGGCATCGACCCGGCGCAGGTCGACATCCGCATCAAAGGAACCGGAGCAGGGTTCTTCTCCGGGCAACACAAGACGATGCTAAGGGAAGAGGACCTCCCCGCCGAGCCAACGACCAGGCAGCGCCTCCGAGACTGGTTCGGCGCAGGTCAGGACCGTCCCCTGCGCCGCCCGTACGACGCCATGTGGCGCCTCGGCATAGAACGAGAGCCGAGCGACATCGACCTCGACATCAACAGCACCGCGATGGTGCGAGCCGCCCGCACGTTCTGGCGATCCCACCACTCCGACCGCTATCTGGGCGACTTCATGAACGGCCACGGCTACCTGGACAAACAGACTGCCATGGGTGCCCTTCCCGCCTTGGCCGAGTGGTCCCGGAAATGGGAGGAGACGCTGGGCAGACCGCTGTCCCTGGGGATCTTCGAATCCAGCGGACCGTTCGACGCGACCGTGCTCGGCCGTTCCCTCTCCTCTCATTTCCGGGACACAGACTGGGTCATCCACAGCCCTGACGCCCCGATGGCGTGGCGCAATCCCCGGCCCAGGAGTACGGAGCTGGCTGGTTCACGCGGTGAACCCATCCCATCGACCACGCCTGCAGAGCCGCAGATCGCGATCTCGCAACCTTCGGGGACTTCCTCAGCGGCTGCAGCGGCTGCTAAGGCCTTCCCAAGGAGCACCCGCCGGTCATTGCCCACCCAACCGTCCACGCGTCAGAGTGATCAGTCCGGGCCAGCCAGGCCCCGGAGCCGCGAAGACGGGAAGAGCGAGGAGACCACGCGGTAACTGGTGCCATGAGGGCAGCCGGAGAGGACGACTACGTGCGGTCCTATCCACCCTGGTGCCGGAAAGCTGGTCGCCAACAGAACGATCCGGCTCACCGCCGCTGACTCAGTCTCATTTCGGCCCGCATCGATAAGCCACGGCCCCCTGCTCCTGCAGCCCTCCGATCGGGCTGAAAAGCGCCGACGTCGTCCGCGCGCTGGCCCAGGTTGCCCGGCGGGAGCGTCCCGCCGTGAAAATCCGGGGCGTCGTGGAACAGAACCACGGCTGGTTGTCGTGAGGGGGCATGACAACCAGCATCGTGATGACGGGTGAAACCATGACCGACGACTTCCATCAGCCCGATGATCCACTCAACCCGCTGCTCAACCCGACCGACGAGCGTGCGGAGCCAGGCATGTACCCGCGGATGAGGAACCTGTCCGCTGCCTTCGCGTACCGGGGAGTGGTTCGAGCTCTCGACCCAGCACCTCCGGAGTACGTGACCGTACCGCTGTCTGTCGGCATGGCCGGAGATCCACGCCCCGCCGTCGCGGTGGCGCAGTGGAACCTGCTGTGGGAGTCCGCGCAGTTCCGCCGGCGCTATTTCGGCGAGGAGGACCTCCCAGCGCCCCTGTACAAGGTGGCCGACAGCGGCGACCTGAACGTCGTCTTCGTCCCGCGTACCCGCTCGCGATACTACGAGTACGCTCCGCTGTTCCATCTGCTTCCGCGAGCCGCCCTCGCCAGGCACGGTCTCCCGCTGTTGGGCTCCGGAATCTGGCCCTTCTCGGTCCAGCTAGGCGACATCGACGCGTACCTCCCGGCCAACTTCCAAGCCCGGCTGTCCCGGGCCTGGGCCGGCACCGTGTGGCGTCATCTAATGCCGCAGTATCAGTCCCCGATCAGCGGATTCACCGCGAACGATCCAATCCGGATCCTTGCGCACAACCTTGACTTCTGGATCCCACCGGTCACTGCGGTGACCCAGAACGTCCTCCGCGACTTTCCTGAGGTAGCCAACGGAATCACGCCCGAACCCGTGCGACTGCAGGACGGGTCTCTGCTGGAAGGGGCCGTCGCGGCAAACCCTCGGACAGGGGGAGACATTTGGCAGGGGGAGGAAGAGGCTGCGGAGGTGGTACGCCAGACGGTCGAGGCCGCCGACGCTGACGGACGGCTGCGCGGCATCCTCGATGCCGTGCGCTCACATCGCTGCGAGGACGACTTCTCCTCCCGATGGACAGGTGCCCGCGAGGACTTCGAGCGCAAGCTCTACAACAAGCGCTCGAAGATCAAGGTCCGCTTCGTTGAACTGACCGACACCATCCCAGTGCACGGGCCGGAGACCGAGGTCGTGGGTCAGATGCTCTGCGGCGACTTTCTGGCGCTGCTCAACGAACGCGATCGCACGGTGGTCGTGCTGCTCAACAGCGGCATCACCAAGCTAACCGAGGTCGCGTCCCTGATGGGGTACCGCAACCACAGCGCTGTCTCGAAGCGCCTGGACAAGATCCGGCAGCAGGCCGCCCGCTTCTTTAACTGACTCCAAGGCCGTCCAAGAAGCTCGACCCTCGAAAGGCTCCCTCTGTTGACCAGCGTGACCGTCCGCAGCCTCTGGCTCGCGATCGCCGCTCTAACCGCCGGCCTCGTCGGCGCCGCCGCTGGCATCCTCGCTTGGGCTGGCGGCCTCAACCCACCTACCGCCGTGCTGACCGGCGGTGGCAGCTTCGCCGGCACCATGTTGCTCATACTCACTGCCATCCAGTTCACTACCGGCGAGCCGCGATGAGGCAGGTAACCTGCGAGCTGGTCCCCGGAAAACTAGCTCGAAGACTTGCTCCACCGCGCCGACGCCGCGCTGGTGTGCGGCGGCGGCCAGGGACAGGTGTCCAGCTCAGGTGGTAGCGGCTTGTGGCGAGCGGACGCTACTCGGACCCGACACAGCGCTGTGGTAACGACGCGACGAACTCGCGATGCCCACGCGGACCTGGTGGGCGACGACGTCGCAGTGCGGGCAGGTCGGCACCGGCCTGGCCGTCGGCGGTCGGATCCGACCGTGGTCGGTACAGGTCCAGTCACCGGCGCGTAACGTGGGTGTCAGTCGGCCCCAGCCCACGCTCACGCCGGGGACGCTACCGCCACCCGAGACTTCAAGAAGAAGTTCTCCCTGTTCTTCTCCACGATGTCGGGGGTGTACCGCATCCTCTACGTGAGGAGCATCCTCAGAACTTCCTCAGCGGAACGGATTGAGTCAACACACCGGCCGGTCCTTGTATCAGCTCTGATACGTCTTAGGGTGGGATGACGTAGAAATAGGTGAGGGCGGGAAGCTGACGCTCCCCGCCCCCGGGAATCACCGGTGACGTCGGCCTAGGAACCAGTTCACCGATGTATGCCCCAGCACCGCGAGGGCCTTCGCCGCCACGGCGAGGCCCTCGCGCTGGTTGTAGGCCGCCATCAGGGCGGCCAGCTCCAGCGCAGGCCTCACGATCTGCCACACCCGCTCGGTTCGCGAGGTGACCCGCGGAGGGTCCTGCTCCGGCTGTTGTCGCACCGTGTTCCTCCTCTCCGGCTCCGGGGTTCGGAGCCCCGCGGTCGCTCCGAGAAGCGGCGCCGGATGGTAGGAGGTCCACGGTTGGTGACAACCGCAGTGCCGAGAGATGACGGTATCCCACAGACCCGACACATCAGCGGCGCTGTCCAGGTTCGACACGCCGGTGACGGCGCACATCTGTGCGAGGTGTCGCCAGTGAAGGCTGATGTCCCCTCGCCGCTGGCGAGGCGGCTAGCCGGGGTGAGATCGGGTGATGACGTCAGAGCAGGTGTTGGGACGAGCGAAAAGCCCTGCGCCGCCTCGTCGACATCTTGGTTCAGGCGCCGTTCTGAGTCCTGGACCGTTCAGCCACCGGCCGTGATGTGCTCGCATACCCGGCGGGGCCGGTAGCCGCCCGGGACGTCAGCGCCGATGATGTTCCAGAACGGCGGCGAGCCATCGATGTGCCCGCCGAGGGTGTGCCAGGCGTAGCCGGGGTTTTCCCTGCGCAGCGCCGCGAGACCGGCGGCGGCGAGGCCACGGCGGCGGTAGGCCGGCAGAGTGTGCGGCTGCTCGACCCAGCCGGTCCGGCACCGATGACATATCTGGTAGTCGACCGCGAACACAAACTCGTCCCGTACGGAGGCGTCATCGGGGTCGTGGCCGCGTAGGTTCGCCGCGCGCATCCGCCAGCCGATCCGCTCGTTCGAGACGGTGTCCTGCCACGGCGTGGCCAGCCGGGGCACGATCGGCCAGCCGGACCGGCGCGGCCACCGACCTCCGGTCAACCGCAGAAGCAGGTCGCGCCACGGCTCACGCCCGAGCATCGCCGTACTGGCCACCAGGTCCCGGATCTCGGCATCACGCGAGCCGGTGTCGGTCATGGGCGGCTCAGTCCTCGCCGGCGTCGGTCTGCGCATCCCTGGCCTGTTCGACCAGCGCGTTGGTCAGGTCGCGCAGCCCGGCCACGACTTTCCAGTCCGGCCGGACCGCCGGGTTTAGGCCGCGGGCCTTGGCGTCCTCCCAGATCCGGTCGACGTAGTCGTACAGGGCCTGCCGGGCCTGGACCTGTGCCGCCCGGCCACCGGCGTCGAGCGCGGCCAGACCTGCCGCGTCGCGTTCGGCAAAGGCGTCGATCAGCTCGATCGCCATGCCCTGATGGTCCAGTTCATCGTTCACATCGACCATGCCGGTAACCCTATGGCATCGGATCGTCACGCGGATGTGCCGCGATCGTAAGAGCCGCAACGGCCGGTAGCCGTCGGTGTCGAGCGACGCGAGTTCGGGGCCGTCCGTAGTTTCCAGCCCTCGACCGGCCGGACGCGGTGCCTGCGGCTACCATCTTCGGTGCCGACCAGCGTTAGAGCGCCTTGATTCGGACTCCCTCTACCCCTGCGCGAGCGTGAGGGTTGCCCACACCTGACTGGCGCCGATCGGGTCGATCGCGCGCAGGTTCACCGGCACGTCGAGCACGACCAGGTGCGCACGCTCGTTTACGCCTCGGCCGGGCGAGATCAGGCCGCGTACCGCGTGCTCGCCCTGGTCGTCGTCGCCACCGGGCTCCGGCGCTCCCAGCAGCCGCGCGGCGACCTCGGCCGGGAAGGGGCCGCCCTGCCACTCGATCTCCCAGGTCCGGCCGCCGTCGCCTTGCCACCAGTCGAGATGGGTGGCGCCGTTGAGCGCGCCGGTCTCGCGCAGGGCCGACATAACCCGTCCCAGCACCTCGTAGTAGCGCGCCGGGTTGTCCCGCAGGTGGTGCACCTGATCCGTCATGGCCTGCTCAACGAGTCGGGCCGTGGTCAGGTCTGCCCTGACCCCGGTTGATCCTGCCGGCGACCGCCAGGTGGAGGCAAGGCGGCCTTGCCCCCACCCCGATCAACCGTTGAGGTAGCGGGCGAGGGTGTAGGCCGGAGCGCGATCGAGTCGGGCGCCGCCGTGGTCGTAGCGGCGGGTCGTGCGGGCGTCGGCGTGCCCGAGTTGGTCCTGGACGTCTTCGAGGTTCGCCCCGGCGTCGCGGCTGAGGGTGGCGCAGGTGTGCCGCAGGACGTGGGCGCTCATGGTGACCGGGATGCCGGCGGCGCGGGCGAGGCGGCGTAGGAGTCGCCAGACCGCGCCCCGGTCCAGCCGGCCGCCGCTGGCGGTCGCCACCAGCGGCCGACGCGTTCCGGCGCCGGCTTGCCCGGCCGGCACAGGCGTCCGGTCGCCGGTGAGGTCGGTGCGGCCGGCGAGGTAGGCGTCCAGGCGGCGGAGAACAGGGGCGGGCAGCGCGACCAGGTGCGGCCGGTCGCCCTTCGCAGTGAAGCGCAGGACCCGGTGTCCACCGTTGTGGCCGAGTTGCTCGACGTCGGCGCCGACCAGCTCACCGACGCGCAGCCCGGTGTAGAGCAGGATCGCCACGATCACGGCGGTGCGTGCCGCCTGGGGACTGCTGTCGGTGTCGGCGGCGGCCAGCAGCGCGTCGGCCTGGTCGCGGGACAGTCCGGCCGTCGATGACGTACGTGGTGCCCGCGGTTTGCGTTTTGCATCGATACCGATGGGGTTGGCCCGGTCGGTGTGGTCCTCGGCGATCAGCCACGCGTAGAAGGAGGACACCGCCGCCAGCCGCCGCGCCCGGGTCGCTGGCGCCGCACCGGCGGCTTCCTGCGCGCGCAGCCACGCGTGCGTGTGCACCCGGCGGGCCTCGGTCAGCGGGTCGACCCCGGACGCGGCCAGGAAGGCCAGCCAGTGCCCAAGGTCGCGCCGGTACGCCGACCTGGTGTTGACCGACTGGTAGCCGATAAGCCACTCCCGCATCAGCCACTCCAGCTCCCCGCCGGCCGCCCTGGTGGCGGTCGGCGGGGAGGCGGCGGGCAGCAGTTCGCCGGACAGCACGCTCACCGGTCCGGCCTCAGCTTCCCCTGTTCGGCACGCAGACACGCGGGATGCCAACGGACGAACCGATCCGCTCCATCGACCACGATCGGCACCGTGCTGCCTCTTTGAGCGGTACGTACTGGCCGCACCCCTCCTTGCCTCGGCCGCACTGGTTGAACGGGTCCGCCTTGTCCGCAGCGTCGACCTTGACCGGCGGCATCTCGATGTCCAGGTAGAGGCTGACGCCGTCGCCGGAGCGACGCGGTCGGGGCCGGCTCTCCTGGGTCACGGTGAGCACCTGGCCGATGGCCCGTGCCGCCGCGTGCAGCTCGTCGACGTCGTCGGCGACGATCCGAACCCTGATCATCGCGGGTCCTCGCGCTCGTCAACGGCGAGCTGGGCGGTTTCCCGGTCGGCGCTCATCATGCTCCCTTGGTCCTATCCGTGACGAAGGCCGCCACCCGCTCATACTTCCTACTGGTCGTGTGGCCGTCCCAGGCGGCCTCGTGGGCGGGCAGGTGCCAGGAGATCTGCCCGCCAGGCAGCTCGATGTAGACGACGACCGGGTGGGGGTCGCTCGGGTCGTGGCCGGCCCGGCGGGAATACCGGCCTCGTGGGCCAGGGCGAGAGCGGTCCAGATCAGCCGGTTGCGTCGGTCGTAGCGGGCGGTGGTCTGCGGGGTGTCCGGGCCGGTGTGACCGGGACGGGACGGGTCGACGATGGCGATGTCGACCAGGACGCGGGCGAGGCGGACCTCGGCCGGGTCGACGGCGCGCAGCGCGGCAAGGATGTGGTCGAGCTGCGCGGGCAGGCCGCGCAGGTGCCACGTCAGCAGGTTGGTGCGCGGGTCCTGGTGGGCGACGCCGTGCGGCAGCACCGGGCCCGGTCAGGTCCACTCGGCGAGCAGCGACTCGACAGCCCGCGATGAGAGCGGCGAACTCAGGGTCGACCGGCGCGAGCCGGCGGGCCCGGGGCACCCGGCCGGCGTCGGTCGGCTTCCTGGTGGGCATGTGAGGTGCCTTCCTGTCGGAGGGATGATCAGGTAGCGGGACAGGACCATTACGGGTGGTCCCGGCCCGCCGGCACGAGGTCGAACTCGGCGGTCCGGATCCCGGCGTTTCCCGTGCCTTCATAAGAACACTTATGGAGGCATCAACAGATGATCTTGCCGGGCGGCTGTTCTACGGAGTCGCCACCCGGTGAGGGCTAGGGTGTGTTGGGCCTCGCTGGTGGCCTCAGCGGGTAGCGATACGAATCCGTACCCCGCGCAGATTCGTACACAAGCTACCGCTGGTGGCCCCGGTCTCCTCCAGCGAGCTCCGGCAGCCGAGCTGCGCGGGGTAAGGGGGCCAATGCCTGGACATCCATGGGGCCGTCCCGGGCGGGGCGCTCGGTCAGCCACGCGAACTTGCGTCGGCGGCTACGAGACTGTGGGTGGCCGGTCGCAGGGTGCGCCCGTGGCGCTGATCTAATTCGTTCCAGGGCCCCGAGAAAGTCACCTGGCACGGCAACCCGGCAGGGGACCTATCGAGGGATGGGCGAGGCGACGTATGCGTCGTTGGCGTTCCGCCCTCGGGATTGGCCGACTCAGTGGGCCGACAGCCCTTTCGCCGAACAGAAGCGGAGGTCCCCGCGCATGCTCCCCGATATGGACAGTGGCTAATTCCACGACATCGGCCGCCTATTCGATACCTTGAGACCAGAAGAAATTCATTTGGAGGCGAAGAGATGGGTGATGGGCTCTACCGCAGCGCGAATGCCGCGCGGGATGCCAGCCCGGACGGGCACGACGGCGGCCAAGCGCCTCCGATGGATAACGCCACTCTTATATCCGTCGATCAACTTTACCAGCCCTCGGTGGAGTCCGTAGCCCCCCCAGCGCCAGAAAAGGTTGCCGAGCGGAGCGCCGCAAGAAACAGTACGGTCATGGCGATCGGCAGTCTAGTTAGCCGAGGGACAGGCTTCCTGCGCACGCTGGTGTTGACAGCCGCGCTTGGTGGCGCACTGGTCGGCGACGCATACACCACCGCCCAGATTCTGCCTGGGATGGTCTACGAGTTCCTGCTCGGCGGGATTCTCACCAGCGTGCTTGTTCCTGTTCTGATGCGGCGCCGAAAGACCGACAGCGACGGCGGCCAGGAATATGCTCAGCGACTGCTCACCCTCGCGGTGCTCACCTTGGCTATTGCCGTAATTATCGCCATAGTAGCCGCGCAGTTTCTCACCACGCTGTACGTTAGCGACGAGAGAGGGCCAGAGTACCAAGAACTGGTTACTCGGTTATCGTATTTACTGCTTCCCATGATCTTCTTTACCGGCCTGAGCGCGCTTGTCAGCGCAGTACTTAACACTCGGGGGCACTTTGCCGCACCGATGTGGGCTCCAATCCTGAATAATATCGTAGTGATTGCGACCGCCGGCATCTACATCGCCATGTTCGGCGCGAAGATCATTCAACCAGCGGAGATGACTGCCGGACGGGTACTGCTAATCGGCGGTGGCACACTATTGGGAGTCGTGATTCAGGCGGTTGGGCTACTGCCCGCCCTGCGCGGGGTTGGCTTCCGATGGCGTCCCAGATTCACCTTCCGCGCGCTCGGTCTGCGCGAACTGGGCCGACTGGGAGCCTGGATGTTTTGCTACGTTGCGGTAAGCCAGATAGGCCTTATCGCACTCATAAACATGCTAAACCGGACCGGACCTGGAAACGCCGGAGCGTTGATCTACAACAATGTGTTCTTGTTGGTCATGATGGCACACGGCATCATCGCCGTTTCGATCGTTACTGCCCTGATGCCGCGAATGAGCGCCGCCGCTAGCGATGGCCGATACATCGAAATTGCTGCCGATCTCTCTCGGGGGGCTCGGACTATCTCTGCAGTACTCGCTCCAATTGCCGTATGTTACGCAGTCCTCGCCAAACCGCTTTCCGTGATACTCTTTCACTACGGCGCATTCAACGAAAGAAACGTTTCCGACACTTCACTCGTGCTGCTATTTGCTGGGCTCGCTCTGGTACCGTTCTCAATCAGTCAGCTCTTCACCTTTGCGTTCTATGCCCTGCCTGATACCCGCACCCCCGCCCTGATCAATATTCCAGTTGTGGTGCTGCGAGTTGTCGTACAGATCGCGCTTTTCGTCGCGTTTTCCGCCCACCTCGCCGCTGCCGGGATGATGATCGGCAATGCGGTCTCCTACCTGGCCGCAGCGATTGCCTCTGCCTGGCTACTTCGGCCTCGTCTCGGCCGGATCGGGCTGCGTGACATCGTCTGGACCCTCAGCCGCGTCGCTGCCGCTGCTGTAGGCGCCACGCTGGTCGGTGCGTTGGTTGTCGGCCTGTTGCCCGCCGGCGAGGTGCCGAGCAGGTTCGAGGCATTGGTCCAGCTTGTGGTCGGCGGTGTGGCGATCGGAGGAACCTACTTGGGCTTGGCCACGATGCTACGGATCGGCGAGGTTACGAATGTACTAAGCCTAGTCTGGCGTCGCCGACCAGTTAAAGGTTAAAAGCCCTCGCCCTGCTCCCAGACAAAGGGGGCGGGGCGTGTGGGCCGTTGGTTTGCTGGGATGCGCCGAAGTGTTCGACGTAAGCTACCCCCCAAGTCCCAGCCCACCCCTAATCGCCAGTAGATGATTGTTGAGTGCACCGAGAGATGCACTCAACAATCAAGTTACAAAAGCGGACGCCGTCGCAGTTGAGTAAATGCCCGTCAAGGAAATCTCCTAGAGGGAGAACTTCGATGGGGGCCTCTAGAATTACTTGAACGGGAAGCTGTGATGCCTCCCCTACGTCTGACTCAAACTACCCTGCGCATTGCAATCAGCATTAAGGGACAAGCGATAGCGCCCATACAAGCCGCTTACATTTTCAAAGTCCTCAAAGGTCGTAGTGCCCGACCTGATGGTGACGTTAGTATCTACGTCCCAGAACCGATAGTAGATTGGTTTAGTAATGCAGGGCGTGATGGTGGACCGGACACTATAGTAAATTTTATGACTTGACGGGGCAGAGAGTATAGCCGTCTGACAACTTCTCTCGAGGGGGTAACTGATGGTGCATGTAACGGTGGCCATCGTCGACACATCCTGGGAGGGCGGCGAGCTCGCACTCGCAGGAGTTGCGCTAACTGTCAGCGCAGTCAAGAAAACTGTTGCGGCGATTAAGGCACGACGAAGTAACGGCATTGCCATTCCCTTCTGCAGAAGCAATCGGCGACGGCCCGCCTCCTACACTTTAAACTAATGCAAAGATCGGCTCAGTTGAAGACGCCTGGCATAGATTGGCCGGCCACGGCCAGATTCTCGCAGGCGTCAAACAGCCATTGCATCCATCGATTGACGGTGATATGCTTCCATCTTCGCGGCAATTCGCTTGGCGCTCCGGGGGATTCGATTGCGTTCAACTACGAAAACGAGATACGAGCCGAGTGAAGCATCAATCAGGATACTGCGATTCTTAATCCAAGGGCGAAGCTACCGAGATATAGCATTGACGGAGCATATGAGTGAAAGAACTGTCCGCAGGGTTGTTAGCGACATGAAGCAGGCGACGGGGTCTAGTTCACTCGTAGCGCTAGGTTTCGTAGCCGCCACAAGGGGATGGCTGAGTTAGCCTCGGCCCTTCGGGCTACCCAAGGAGTTGGAGCGGAACGAAACGGTGCTGAGGTGCTCGGCGTATGCGGCCGGCTCGTCGGCCCGCAGGTCGTAGTGCAGCACCCCAGCAGGCCGTCCGTAGTTTCCAGACCAAAAACATCGCTAAGCGGTTGATCTAGGCCCGCACCTGGGGCGGCTGCGTCAAGGGAGTGAGTTGCAGGGGAGGCATTTGGCCGTCTCCTGCGATCTCGGTAAGTGGGACGCGAGGTCAGCGCCGGTGCCGACGGGGGTGCTCGTCGTTCTCGGCGGTGATGCGGGCCGAGGTCTCCTCGCCGAGCCGGACGTGGATGCCGAGGGTGGCGAGGTGCCGGTGGCGGGATTTGGCCTGTAGTTCGGCGGCGCTGCGGCCCTTGGCGACGAGGTGCGTCAACCCGGAGTGCCGCAGTTGGTGGAGGGTGTGCCCGGCGCCGTGCGGGTCGTGGAGCTTGGATGCCTGCTTCAACCGGTACTCGGCGCGCAGGTAGGACAGCCGGCCCCGGCCGGTGTCCGGGCAGATGTCGCCCAGGGCTGGCGCGCGGCGGCCGGCGGCCGAGGCGCGGCGGTCGCCTCATCAGGTACGAACCCGAGCCACGGCAGGGGTCGCCACCGGCGTGATCGATGGCCGCCGTGGTGGCGTGCCGACGGGGGTCGACGGGCCGGGCGCGGGCTCTCCGGGCGCCTGCCGCCCCGCCGTTGTCACGAGTCCCAGGTGCTGGCGCGGCTAGGGTGAGCGGCGACCGCCCGTTCGGCGGCCCGGACGGCCGGAGGTGACGGCGCCATGCTTTGCGACGTCGGTGGCGCGCATCACGCTCACCTGTCCGAACGATCCCGCCAGCGACTGCGCGAGCTGGCCTGTGCCGAGCCGGACGAGTGGGGCTGCTGTTCGCCGTCGACGGCTGGGGCCGCCGATGGACGCTGTACTGCCTCGACCCCGACTACGCGGCCCTGTTCGCGCCGGCCGCGCACACCCTCGACCTGACCGCCGATGTCTTCACCACGAAGTTCCCGTGCTGGAACGGCGGGTGGCTCATCACCTGAGCCGGACCGGCGCACGGTCGCCGAGCACGGCCGCCACGGCGGCCTGCGGCGTCATCCCGGCGGCGACCAGGACCAGCACGTCGCCGTGGCAGGCGAGCACGTCCTGGCGGCACCAGCACGCGACGTCGACGCCGGACAGGTCCCGCCGGGCGGCGGCCACCAGCTCCGGTTGCCGGTCCAGGTCGGCAGCGTACGCGGTGACCGCGCCAGCTTGGTCATGCTCGTGGCCACAGCGCCGGCAGTTCCCGACGCGGTGGGGGTTTGAGTACCGGCTGGCTCGCAGGCAGGGAGTGGCCCGGCCGACGTAGACAGCGCCGGCCGGGACACGCCCGTGGTACAGGTCGCCGAGTACCCGCACCCGTCGCGGTGTGGTCACTGTGGTTTCCCCTCGGCGAGGTCGGTGGCGAGCCGGTCACGCCAGGCCCGCAACTGTCCGGCGCTGACGGTCATCTCCACCGCCGTGGTGCCGTCTCCGATCCCCAGCAGGAAACCGCGCTCGTACTCGAAGTCGGACCAGTCGATGTAGCGGGTGCTGTTCTCCTCCGGCCAGTAGCCGCCGGGCGCCTCAGCGAAGTCGTCGGCGGTGATCGTGGCGGTGAGCGCGTCGTGCAGCTCGCGGAGCTGGGTCGGGTTGAGGTCGAGACTGACCGCGTCCCGGCCGGCACCGATCGCCAGGTTCCGGCCGCCGTCGGCCGTTCGCGTCGACCAGTCCAGGTAGGGAGCGTCGGCGCCCTGGCCCAGGCGCAGCACGCTGCGGGCGTCGTGAGCGAAGGTCCGCAGCCTGTCGGCCAGGTCGCGGGCCTGGACCGGGGTGTGCTGGGCGATGTACGGCTGCCAGTAGTCGCTGTCCGGGCTCTCGTCGCCCTCGACCCCGGTGACCGCGATCCGGGTCGCGCCGTCGTGGTCGACCAGGTCCATCCACAGCGTCCCGGGGTCGCCACCGGCGTAATCGATGGCCGCCGTGGTGACGTGCCGACGGGTCGACGGGCCGGTCGCGGGCTCCTTGTCGCGCAGCAGGGCGAGCAGGTCCCGCACATTCACCGGCAACTCGTCATCGCCGATGGCCACCTTCACCCCGGCCAGCTCGCAGTCCCTGTCGATGAGGTGCTCCAGCCGCTGCGCCGCCCTGCCCCATTTGGTGGGCGTCGGCGGCCGGTGGCCGGCCTCTGCGAGGTCGGCCAGCTCGTCGAGGTGCCGGGCGGCGGTCTCGGCCTCGGCCGGGTCCAGGTGCGGCGGGTGGTACATCCCGGGCTGCGCGTATTCGTCGCCGGTGGGGTGCTCCGCGCCGGTGACCGGGTGCCACGGGTGTGGGGAGGTGCCGACCGCGACGTACCGGCCGCCGTCCCACCGGTCACCGCCGTCGCCGTAGTCCATGAGGGCGAGCGTGGTGGCCGGCCCGGCCGCGCTGGGTACCTGGTCGGTGCCGTGGCAGGTGTCGCCGTCGGCGACGCCGAGCACGTCGCCCACCCCGGCCGGGTCGGACGGCGTGCTGGCCAGCGGGTTGGTGAGGCCGCCGGAGGTGGTCGGGGTGGATCCGTCGCCCATCAGGATCTCCTTGCTCGCCAGGGTGCCGGCGTCGGCGACCGTGTCGGCGACCGCCCCGTCGTGGTTGTTGAAGTCCGTCAGGGCGTTCCGGAGTTGCCCGGTGGCGGTGGCCACCGCCGCTTGGGCGGTGCCGCACGCCCGGCTCGCGTCACGCAGGTGCTCCACCGTCGACGGTTCCATCTCCAGCGTCTCGTACCGGTCTGCGGCGTCGCTGAGCACACCGGCGATCCCGCCGAGCTCGTCGACCCGGTCTCCGGCGGCGGCGATGGCGGCATGGAACGCGGTGCGGATCTCGTCCGGGCCGGTCGCGTCGAGGATCATCAGCACTCCCCGGTCAGGTCGGCGAGGTACTCGACGCCACCGGCGTTGTCGGCGCGGGCGGTCCAGCCGTGGCAGGTCACGCCCGCCTCGGTCAACACACCGGTGGCCCACTGGCACGCCTGGTCGACGTCGTCGACGCCGAGGGCGTCGTGGTCGGCGTGCGGCTTGTCGTCGGCCAGCAGCAGCCACCCGTCGTCGACCGTGTCGCGCAGCAGCCGCCACTGCCCCGCCATGGAAGTGACCAGGGCGGTGTCCCCGGCGTGCACCGCGATGCGGGCTGGCTGGTCAGGCAGTAGGTGCCCATCGGTCCAGCCAGTGACCTCGATCCGGTGCCGGTCGGCGAGCACCTCGACGGCCCACGCCTGGGCGGCGTCGACGTCGGCGGAGTCGGTGAGGTGCTCGGCGTACGCGGCCGGCTCGTCGACCTGTAGGTCGTAGTGCAGCACCCAGCAGCACGCGTCCCCGGCGTCGTAGACCAGCGACCCACGCACCGGAACGTCGGTCTGCCCGCCAGGCTCGGGTTGCCCGGTGTCGGGCTCGGACTCCGGCGGGGCGATGGCGTCGACCCGGGCCTGCTCCCACTCGCTCAGGGTGTAGCCGGCGTCGTCGACGAGTCGGGCCAGCCACGCCGCGTCGGCCGCGTTCCACGACGACCGGTAGGTGGCCCGGACCTGGACCTCCCGGCGGGCCAGGCCGAGAGCGTGCGCGGCGTGCACCCGGGTCGGCCAGTCCGCCCGCCTGATCTCCTCCCACCACCGGTAGTTCGGCAGCGCCGGGTCCGGGCCGACACCAGCGGCGAGCAGCCACTTGTGGGCGAGCTGGGCGCACTCGTTGCCCGGCGCCCACAGCCACGCGTCGACGATGTCCTCCGCGCTGCGCGGCAGCTTCGGCGGCCGGGCGGCCAGGATCGCGGCGGCCTCGGCGCGGGCGGCCATCGACTTGCGGCGTTCCCGCTCGTCGGTGATCCGCTGCTGCTCGGCCGGGGTGCGGTTGTCGGCCGCCTTCGGCTTCACCGTGGAGTAGTAGGTGACCTGTCCCCAGGAGTTGACCTCGGCGACCACGGTGCCGTCCTTGCGGGCCTTCGCGATCGCCTTCGCGCCGTCCAGGCGCAGCTTCCAGTAGCCGTCACCGAACCGCTGCATCGCGCTGTCGATGACCGGCACACCCTCGTCGGCCACCTTCTTACGCGTCGCGTCGACCGTCTCCTGCCGCTCCCGGTCGCGCCGGACCTGGTCGACCAGTTGGGCGGCGCTCCAGTGGTGCCGGCGGTCGTCGCGCAGCCCGTACGCGGCGAGCATCAGCTCCTGGTCGTCGCCAGCAGCGTCGACGAACGCGAGCGCGTCCTTGATTTGCAAGGCCGGCCGGTCCCGCTCGCCCTCCTGGTCCTCGCCCGGTGGGGCCTGCCCGGTCTCCAGCTCGACCAGCATCGACTCGGGCAGGCACAGCAGTTTCAGGCGCTTGGAGACGTGCGACTGTGAGCACCCGACCTTCGCCGCGATCTGCCGCTGGCTTCGGCCGGCGGCTTCCTGCTCGACGAACGCGCGGGCTTCCTCGACCGGGCTCAACGGCGACCGGGCGACGTTCTCTGCGGTCATTACGTCGAGCTGTGCGAGCGGGTCGTCGGCGATCGCGTCCTCACGCACCAGCACGTTCAACAGGGCGTCGGGGTCGTCTCCGTAGACGTGGCCGGCGGCGGTACGGCGGCGGGCGCCGACCAGCACCACCCACTCGGCGTCGCCGAGCTTTCCCGCGTCTGCCGGCCAGGCGGCGGCGACCCGGGCGGCGGGCAGCACCACCGGCGGTTGGATCACCCCCACCTCGCGAATCGACGCCTCCAGATCGGCGAGGTCGCCCATGATTTTTCGGGGGTTGGCCGGGTGAGTGGCCACGCTGGCCAGCCTTACCGACTCGGGTCGCATCGGCGCCACGACCGCAGCCCGTGATTCCGGGGAATCGGCCACGTCGGTCATGCGTTCTCCCCGACGGTCGTGGGCTCACCGTCGCGGACGACGATGCCGGCGACGGTGACCTGGTCGCCGTCGATGAGGACCGGGTACTCCCCCGGCTGGACGGTCGACCAGTCCTCTATGTCGGCCAGGTCCTCGTGCAGGGGGCGGGCTGCCAGACGGGGCCGGCAAGCCAGGGGGTGTTGCAGCGTCCACCGGTCCTCGCCGAGCACTAGGACGTGCTCGTCGCGGCCGAACGCCGGGTCGATCGTGACGACCGCGGCCTCCACCGTGGCGATGGCTCGCCGCGTGCAGGCAAGGCAGGGTGGTGCGGTCAGATCCGGGTGGTCATGGCCGCACAGTGCCAGCACCGCCGCGTTGACGACGTGCTGCGGCACGAAGGCCGAGAACACGGGTAGTAGAGCGTGGGACATGATGGGGGTAGCTCCTTCCAGGGAGTTGGAGCGGGGCGGTCCTGGGCTTTGGTCGGTTTCGGGGCCGCCTCGCATCGTGGTGCGGGTTCAGTCCAGGTGGCTCATGACCCGGGTGAGGGCTGTCTGGGTCTGGGCCAGCGCGACACGCAGCTCGTCCAGGGCCTGCTTCAAGCTGGCCGGGTCACCCGGCGATCCGGGCAACGCGGTGACGAACGTGCCCCGCCCCTGAACCGGATTGAGCAGCCCTTCGTCGGCCAGCATCCGCTGCGCCTGACGGATGGTGTTCAACCCTGGGACCTCGTACTCCTCTTGCAGGTCGCTGATGCCGGGAAGCGTCGTGCCCACGGGCCACTCACCGGCCGCGAGCCTGCGGCGAAGGTCCTCGGCGATCTCCTGGTAACGGGGACTACGTGTCATGACCAAAACCCTAAGACCTCTGAGACCTCATAGGCAATTAAGTAGGTTGATTTTTTCTTGGCGACCTTCATCGTGTCCGGGGTGGCTAGCGTCGGGTCGCTCTGGCACGCTGGCGCGGCAGTGACACAGGGCAATCTCTTCGTAACGGAGGATCATGCGTGGAAGGACCTGCGGGCCGCCGGCGACTCGGCATGGGCGGAGTGGGACGACTGCTGGGTGTACCCCGGCTGACCGTGTGGTGGTGGGTCAAGACCGGAAAGCTGACCTCGACCGGCTTCGACGACGGCCAGATGTGGTGGTCCGAGGATGACGCCTACGAGTGGGCGCTAAGCCAACGCGGGAACCAATGGTCGGGACGAGTGCCGGTCACGGCCTGGCCGTCGATGCCGTTGAACGCCGCCTTCGACACCACAGTGGAGCTGCCTGGCGCCGTCGCGCTGCGCTGGCATACCCGGCAGGGCCCGGTCCACCTGGTGTGGCCGCTGCCCACCAGTCGGCGCGCACCACACCAGCAGTGGGCCGAACAACTCACCCCCCGCCGTGAGGGCGCGGTGGTCGTGGTGTCGGGCGGGCTTTCGCTACGGCACGGACCGGAACTCAAGGGACTGCTACCCGGCCTTCCTGGCCGCACCTACACTCCGACCTGGATCGAACTAGCCGGCGTAGTGGGACAGCCACTGCCATGGTGGCCGCTGCCTCTGCGGGACAAGCAGCTACTGCTGGAGTGGAAGCCGTCAACGGACACGGTTACCGCGATGGCCGTTCCAGCGCTGGACAGCGGCGCGCTGCTCATGATGGCCTCCACCTACGCGGAGACGCACCCCGCCTCCCGGGTTCTGGTCAATCTCGCACGTCTCGCACACGCTCAGGCTGCAGCCTCCGCCGAGCAACTTGTCGAGATGGTTGAAAAGGCCAACCTGCCGGACGGGGTACTGCGGATCGCAGCCCGGCCCCTATCGGTGCCCGAAGCGGAACTGGACCTCGACCCCACTCAGCGTCGCGCCGGCTGGCTCGACCTGCTCGCCCGCTCCGATGATCTCGCCCGCCGCTGTGTCCGCGAGGTCAGCAACTGGGACGCCGGCGCCGACCTCCCCTACAGCAACCCACAACACGTCGAGGGCATTGAAAGTACTTGGGCCTTCAAGTGGACCGAGCGACTCATCCCCACTCAACGCACTGCCGCATTCGAGTTGCTCGCTCGGGCCGGCGAGCCGGGTGACGCCCTGGTCGACCCGGATACCGACGCCCCGGTTTGGAAGAGCAGCGACGGCGATTACACCGCTGCCATGCCCCAACGGTTGCCCGCGACTGCGCCGCTGGCGGAGTTGATCCTTGACGGGCCGGTCTGGATCCGTACCGCAGACGGGAAGATTTACCCCGCTCCACGCGACTCGTACTACGGCATCAGCTGGGGCTACGGCGGATCCGGACCTGGCTCTCTCGCGCTGCTCGTCGACGCGCTACTCGACGACGTCAACGCCCAAGCCCCCGCCGGCATCAACGGCGCACCCGAGGGCCTGGAGGCCTTGCTGTCCCGCAAGCTACCCGACCGCACCGTGCTCACCCGCGCTCAACTGGAAGCCGCCCGCCGCGGTGAGCCGGTCATCATCGCTGTCGACGACGAAGACGAGGACGACGCGTGACTACCGACACCGCCCCGGCCCGGCCGGCATCGATCGAGGACACAGACGCCAGGTGGTCAGCCATGCTCAACGAATGGGCCGGTGATCTGTGGCGCCGCTTTCACCGCGCCCGTGCCAGCGAGGACTGGCCGCCCGAGTGGTTCATCCCGGCAGTCGGCGGCACCGGGGTGCTACTTGTCGCACTCCTGATCTTCGGACTCGTTATGCCTCTGCTCCGCTGGATCGCCCACTTCGCCTGGGACGCGGTAAGGGACGGTTCCAGCTGGCTGCACGACTGGAACCTCACCCGAGTTGTCCTCGACCCGGTCCGTGACTACCTCTCCACCCACTCCGCCGGCCTCCCCGTCAACGCCAGCACCCTCTGGTGGACCTGGTGCGCTGCTGGCGTCGGACTGTTCACCTTCGCTTTCCTCTGGCGTGCCGTCGCCGCTCGCCTCGGCTGGATCCTCTACGGCGCCGCCACCGTGGCAATGGTCTGGGCCGCAACCACCGGCCCGGCCCGCACCACCACCGCTGGCATCGCCGCCCTGTGGTGGATCGTCCTGAGCCTCTTCGCACTTCGCCGGCCCTGGACCCAGCAGCGCGTTACCGTCCACCTACCCGAGCTGCCCTTGCTAGCTCGCATCGTTCAACACCGCGAGTAGCCGCCCCTCGCGCAAACGACAGAGGTCCTCCCCCTGGGTCGAGGCGGCCCCGGTTTTCTCACTGCGTCGGCGGCAGCAGCAGACCGGGTGGGATTAACCGCGGTTAACTGTGGGCGGCCCGGAGCGGTCGACTTCTCCGCAGGTCAGGGTCGGCTTTAGCATGTCGGACATCCGAAGTACCGCGGCCCGCAGACTGGCGGCCCGGGAAGCACACGGAATGGAGCCAACGTGACCCAGGTCCATGTCGTCGCCAACCAGAAGGGCGGCGTAGGCAAGACGACGCTCGCGGTCAATCTCGGGGCGGTGACCTACGACGTTCTGGTCAACCCTGAGCCGATCCTCCAGTCGACCGCTGAGGCTATCGGCGATCCGGCAAGCCCGGTGATGGTGGTGTCTACCGACCCTCAAGCCTCGTCAGTGTGGTGGTCGAGAAGGGTCGAACAGCAGGGTGGGCTGCCCTTCGACTTCGCCCAGGTTGACGACCCGCGGGACCTACGTAAGCTGCGGAACTTGCACTACGAACACATCTTCGTGGACACGCCGGGTTCCCTGGAAGATGAGCGGATCCTGCAGGCAGCGCTTGATGAGTGCGACGACGTGCTGGTGCCGATGGTGCCGGAGCCCCTCTGCTATGACCCGACGACCCGGACGATCGAAGCGGTCATCGCGCCGCGCGGCATCCCCTACCGGGTGGTGGTCAACAGCTGGGATCCGCGTGATGGGTTGCCCGATCTCCAGCAGACCGCGCAGTTCATTCAGCGCAAGGGGTGGCCGATGTGCAACACGGTCATCCGGCGGTACAAGCTTCACTCGCGGGCTTCCGCCGAGGGCCTGGTGGTCACGCAGTACCCCCGCAACCGTGTGGCGATGGAGGCGCGTGAGGACTTCTTCCGCCTGGCACTGGAGATGGGGTACGGCGGGAGTGCGGCCGTACCGTCGCAGGCTGGTTCGCCGAACCTGCAGGAGGTCTGACGATGGCAGGTAAGCGCGTCAACCTGTCAGATCTAGCCACCGAACCGGCGTTGCCCGAGGCGCGCCTGCCAGCATTCGCTGAGGCTGCCCCCCGCACGGCACGGGTGCAACAGATCGCGCCCAACCCCCTCAACACCCGCGATCTTGAGTCCGACCGGGCGAAGATCGAAGGCATCGCGGAGTCGATGCGGACCCATGGCCAACTTCAGCCATGCGCCGTGGTGTCTAGAGAGGCGTTCCTACGCATCTATCCAGAGCACGAGAAGGCGGTCGGGCGCGCTGCTTGGGTTCAGGTGACCGGTGGCAGGCGTCGGGCAGCAGCGCTGCTGGCGAATCTGCCGACACTGGACATCGTCGTCAAGAAAGAGCCGGCCGAGAGTCGCAAGGCGTGGGTCAGCGCGACCGCTGCGGAGAACCTGGACCGGGAGAATCTTGATCCCATCGAGGAAGCCAGAGCCATCCAGCTTCTGGTTAACGAGTGCGGTTCAGGCAAAGCGGCAGCGGAACAGATGTCTCGCACCCCAGCCTGGGTAACTCAGCGACTCAACCTGCTCAAGCTGGCACCGGAGCTGCAAGCGCTGGTGCGAAGCGGCGAAGTTCCACTCCGGGAGGTTCGGGATCTCCACCAGGTTCCGCCTGAGATGCAGCTGGAGGAGTTGAGGCTCCGACGCGCACCGTCACCCAGAGTCGAGGAAGGATTAACCGCGGTTAACTCGGATCCGGCCGAGGCCGCCGCTTCAGCCAACGGCAAGGTCGCACCTCCGCGTAGGTCTGCCGCAGCGTCAGCCATCAAACGCCTTGGTGGCACCCCAGACAAGATTGCGGCCTCCCTCCGGGAGGAGTTGACGGAGGAAGACCTCCGGGCGCTAGTGGATCTACTGCTCACCTCGGACCAGGTTGCGGCTTCTCGTCCGTAGCCTCTTCGCCGGGTAGCTACGGTGGCGGCCCCTTAAACCGCAGAGGTCGCCACCGGCTCTCCCCGCGCGCAACCGCCGGCGGGGAACCTACGCTGCGAGCGGCGACCACGAGGGCGCGGGGCAACAGTTCCTTTCCAGGCGGACGAGGTTGGTTTCAGGGGCGGCGCGAGGCCGCCGGCAGGCCGCTGCCGGGTTGCGCGACCTCGGGCCAGTCGCAGTCGCTGTCAGGCCCTTCGCCGAGCAACGTGGCGCGGTCGGCGCGGCGCAGGTGTCCGGAGGTGTTGGCGCGGATTGCGGCGAGGGCGGCCTCGGCGGCTGGGCTACGCCGGCCGGGTCGAGTGGCGGTCCACTCGCGGTCGTTCAGGTTGGCGCGGACCGCGTCGCGGTGCTCGGCCTGGGCAGCGGCGTTGGCGGCGACCAGGGCCCGCCGGTGTTCGGTGTGGCGGCGGGCAGGGTGCGGCGGCGCGGCCGGGCCGGTCAGCGCGTCTTCGAGCACGGCACGCAGGTACGACAGTGGGCTGTCCGGCTCGGACAGCAGCGGCCGAGACCTGCTGCGGCGCAACCAGGTGTCCAGCGCCTCAGCCGTCCAGTCCGGACCTAGCGTGGCGCCCAGCGTCGCCGCGACCCGGGGCAGGGAAGTGCGACGTAGCCACACCCACCGGCCCTGAACAGCCCGTGCCAGGTCGTACGCCCACGCCGACCACTCAGGACGTGCCCGGCGTGACAGTGACGCGTCACTGTGCCTCTGAGGCGACCTAGGACGCTGTACAGGCGATGGCCCGGCACACGTGCGACCGACCTCCGTCCTTGTCGATGAGCGCGAAGCGCCGTCCTTCCTCCGGCTTGGCCGGCCATCCACCGACGGTGTGGACGCAATCGGCGGTGAGAGCAGCAGACCCCAAGACAAGCTGGAGTAAACACTCATAGCTTGAGTCACCGTGTGGGGGGTGCGGAAATTCGTGGCCTGTTGGCGGGCGTGGTCGCGGGTGGCGGCGACCGCGCGGCGCATCTGCTGGCGGCGGACCTGCTCGTGGTAGTCGACCCAGCCACCGGCGCGGGCGTTGAGGGCGTCGACGTGCTCCTGGGCGGCGGCGAGCAGGGTGCGGGCGTGGTCGAGCAGGTCGGCTAGGACGTCCAGTGCGGCCGGGATGTGCGCGGCCTGGGCGGCCGGGTCACCGTGGTGCAGCGGGGTGATGTCGAAGACGGCACGTGCCTGGGAGCGGCCGGTGGCGCACCGCTCGGCGTAGCTCAGCCGGCGGCCCTGCTCCACCCGCACGCACCAGCCGAGGGCTTCTGCCCGGCGCCAGGCGTCGGTGACCGGCCGGGTGCTGTCGCCGCAGCCGGCCAATTCGGCGGTGACGGCCCGGCCCGGCATCGCCCGGCGGCCGGACCGCCGGTCACTGTCGACGGCCAGCACGCCGCACACCATGCCCAACGCGGACCGGCGGCCACGGCGGCTGGTCCGGGCGGCGGCGTTGCGGGCGAGCAGGTCCGCGAGCAGCCACACCGGACGGCCCCAACTGTCGCCAGCGTGGAACGCGGTCAGCGTCTCCGTGAGCCGGTCAATCCACGCGGTCAGCGCGTCGACGCGCTGCTGGGCCTCGGCCGTCTCGGCGAGCTGCGCGAACCGCGTGGCCACGGCGGCGGCCTCCAGCGCCACGATGTGCTCATGGTCGGCGCGGACCTCGGCCAGCCACGAGTAGCCGCACAACCAGCACGTCGACACCGGGTCCGGTTCGCCGCACGCCGCGCACCCGGTCGACTCGTCGACGTCCAGGCGCTCACGCAGCGCAGCCACCAGCCGGCGCCGGTCCGCGGTGTCCTGCCGGTCGGTCCGGCCGCGCCAGCACGGGATGCACAGCGGGTCCGAACCGGCGCCGTCGCGCGGCAGGCCCTGCCGGTCGACGCCAGCAGTAGCGCAGGCCACGCACGGCGTCTGGACACCGGTCGCGTACGTCGGCCGGCGGCGGCCACCGGCCGGTGCGGCCAGCCGGGCCTGCCCGGTGCTGGTGGTCTCCACCAGCAACCGCTGGTCGACCAGGTGCGCCCGGCATCGCCGAGTGCCCGGCGCGACGAGCGCGATCGTGCCGGTGGCGTAGCAGTCGGGGCAGTACCCGAGGTCCGCAGGCAGCAGCGTCCGCTGCGGTGCGATGGTCATCGCGGCACCGTCATCAGGGCCGCAGGCATGGGGGATGAGGCTGGGCGCGAGCAGGCGTCGCCACGACACGCTGAAAACGTGCCCGGAGACAAAAGTGCACCCAGCCCGGAGGTGGGTGCTATGGTGTCCTCCGAGCTTGTGTGAGCCTCAGACCCTGATCGCGGCCAAACGAATGGGGGTTTGGGGCTCTCTTGCTGTCTGCAGTTAGGGGTTGAGCGCAGGCGCTCCCTCAAGGTCAAGTGAGACGGATGACCCGAGGATCTTACGGGCACTCTCATCGGCGTAGGGGTACCAACACGCGCCGACACGGGCAGTCCTGTGTGGACTACGCCCCAAATTCGGTACATAAGGCAACAAGACGGACGGCCTTGTATCGCAACGGATTTCAGGCACGGACGGGGTGACGGGCGGCCCGGTGTGGCGGGCCGCCCGTGCGCGGTGTGGTGGTCGGTCACGCGGGCAGGTGGATGGTGTCGCAGTGCACGGCGCCGCCGTCGCCGTCGTGGGCGTACAGCTCGCCGTAGCGGTCGTCCGGGCCAGTGACGGCGGTGAGCAACCGCGTGGCTTGGTGGCAGGCGGCCTCGACGTCGGTGGCGGTGAAGTAGGTGACGATCTGCGGGTTGTCGACGGTGGGGTCGGTGACGACGTCCAGGCGGTACTCGTCGGTCGTGCCGGCCACGATCGTCTCGAAGGTGCGGTCGGTCATCGGGCCACCACCTGCGGGTGCAGGGCGTAGCCGACGGTCCACGGGCCGTCGGCGTGCTGCCAGGTCCAGCACAGCCGGCGGCCGGTCAGCCAGGCGCCGGCCCGGCCGGCGAGGTCGCGGTGCCACCGCCGGTCCAGGCTTTCACTGGTGAAGGCGAGCAGGGCGTAGCCGCCGGGCATCCCGGTGTCCGGGTCGCCGGGGTGGCGGGTACCGATCTGGACGGGGAAGGACACGCTGACCTGGGCGGGCACGCCGGGCTCGGGCAGGGAGTGCAGCGTGTGGACCTGCCCGTGGTCGACCAGGTGCCAGCGACCGTCCAGCGGCAGGCCGAGCACGGTGCGGGCGTGGGCGAACAGCTCGTAGGCGTCGACCGGGTCACCGACGACGATCGTGGTGGTCACCATCACGGTCACCACCCGCCGATCGCCAGGGCGGCGGTCAGGGCGGCTCCGGCGTACCCGGCGAGCAGCAGCGGCACCGCCCGAGAGATGCCGACGTACTTGGCGCGTACGGATCGGCTCAGCCACCACAGCTCCCGCGCTTTGGCCAGGGGAGTGATCTGCGCGACCTGGCGGGCGTCACCGGCGACGAGCCGGGTGAGCACACCCTGGGCGTCATCGGCGTCGGCCCAGGCGATGAACCCGAAGTCGCCGCCGAGGCGGGGCCGGGAGGCGAGCAGGAGCAGCACCACGGCGACCAAGACCACCAAGGCGGTGACCGCACTCGCGACCAAGGCGGTGCGGGGCAGGTGGCCGCTGGCTCCGGCGCCACCGAGGACGGCCAGGCCGGCGCCGAGCAGCACCCCGGCCATCTGGAGGTAGCCGCCGGCCTTCGGGTCGATGCGGGCCAGCTCGGCGCGCACGGTGGCGATCTCGACGTCCAGGGCGGCCGTTACGGTGCCCCGGCCGCACGTCGACGCGTGGGCTCCGGCGCGGGCGAGGATCTCCAGCTCCGAGAAGTCGCGGTCGGTGGCGCCGCAGCCGGTGCAGCGGGAGGTGCTGTCGGCGAGGCTGGGGGAGATCTCGACCAGCACTGCGTAGGCACCGGCGGTCGGAATGGTGAAGTGGCGGCGCGGTCCCTGCGGGCCGCGCGGGTCGTAGCTGGCGGCGTACGCCGCGCCGAGGTAGGCCGGGTCACCCGGGTCAGGCACCATGGAGGGTGCTCCTCTCGCTCTTGCGGGTTGGGGGAGTGGCGGGCGGCCCCTGGCTGTGGAAGGCGGTGGGGCCGCCCGCGCGGCGTCAGCGGCGGGTGCCGCTACGCGGGAACTGGAGCACCGTGCCGCCCGTGGTGGCGGTGGTGCGCTCGCCGTGGTCGGCGGCCGGCTGGTCGCCGCTGCGGAGTGCGGCGAGTAGGTCGGGCAGTTCGTCGGCCGTCACGAGGACGTCGCGGGCCTTCGAGCCTTCGGACGGGCCGACCACCCGCAGCTCGTGCAGGGTGTCCATGAGCCGTCCGGCCTTGGCGAAGCCGATGCGCAGCTTGCGTTGCAGCATCGACGTGGACCCGAACTGCGAGGTCACGATCAGCTCGGCGGCCTCGGCCAGCAGCGCCCGGTCGTCGTCGCTGAGGTCGGCGACCACGCCGGTGTCCACCGCCGTGGTGGCCGGCGCGGCCACGTCGACCGGTGCGCTGCTCGGCATGGCCGGGGCGGTGGCGCCGGTCTGGTGGCGCCAGTGCTCGACGACGGCGGTGATCTCGCGCTCGGTGACCCAGGCGCCCTGGATCCGGGTCGGGGTGGACGCGCCCATCGGCAGGAACAGGCCGTCGCCCTGGCCGAGCAGCTTCTCGGCGCCGGGCTGGTCGATGATGACGCGGGAGTCGGTCAGGGAGCTGGTGGCGAACGCGAGCCGGGACGGCACGTTGGCCTTGATCAGCCCGGTCACCACGTCCACGGAGGGGCGTTGGGTGGCCAGGACGAGGTGGATGCCGGCGGCGCGGGCGAGCTGGGTGATCCGCACGACCGAGTCCTCGACGTCGCGGGGGGCGACCATCATCAGGTCGGCCAGCTCGTCGACCACCACGACCAGGTACGGGTACGGGCGTAGTTCCCGCTCGCTGTCGGCCGGGGCGGTGATCGCGCCGGTGCGGACCTTGCGGTTGAACTCGTCGACGTGCCGCACGCCGTGGGTGGCCATGTCGTCGTAGCGCATGTCCATCTCCCGCACGACCCATTCGAGAGCGTCGGCGGCCTTGCGGGCGTTGGTGACGATCGGCGTGACCAGGTGCGGGATGCCGGTGTAGGCGGTCAACTCGACCCGCTTCGGGTCGATCAGCAGCAGCCGCACCTCGTCCGGCGTCGCCCGGGTCAACAGGCTGACGAGCAGCGTGTTCAGGCAGCCGGACTTCCCGGAGCCCGTGGACCCGCCGATCAGCACGTGGGGCATGGTGGCCAGGTTCGCGGTGACCGCCTTGCCGTCGATGTCCTTGCCCAGACCGACCAGCAGCCGGTGCCCGTCGCGGGCGGCCCGGGAGCGGATCACGTCCCCGAGGGTCACCACCTCGCGGTCGGCGTTGGGCACCTCGACCCCGACGGCGCTCTTGCCCGGCACCGGGGACAGCAGCCGCACCTCCGGCTGGCCGACGGTGTAGGCGAAGTTGCGGGCCAGGCCGGTGACCTTCTCGACCTTCACGCCGGGGCCGAGGGTGATCTCGTAGCGGGTGACGGCCGGTCCGCGGTGCGCGTCGGTGACCTTCGCGGCGACCTTGAACTCGTCGAGCACGCCCTGCAACGCGACCCGGCCCGGGTCGCTCGCCCCCGGACGGCGGCGGGGCGGGTCACCGGCGGCGAGCAGGGTCAGCGGCGGCAACTGGTAGCCACCGACCGTCGCCGACGTCGCCGACGCTGACATGGGCGCGGGCGCCGGGCCCGTCTGGGTCGGCGGCGCGGGTACCGGCCGGGCCGATTCCACGGAATCCGCGCGGCTGCGCTGGGTCGGTGCCGGCGCGACCACCGGTGGCGCGCCGGCCGGGTCTTGGTGGACGTCGACGTCGTCGTCCAGGTCGGGCAGGTCGAGGTCGTCCAGGTCGTCGACGTCGGCGGGCGGCTTGCGGCGGCGGGCGGTGACGAGGCTGGTCACCAGGTCGAAGGGGGTGATGCGGGTGGCGGCGGTGAGGCCGGCGGCGATGAGGCCGACCAGCAGCGGCACCGCGCCCCACACGCTCAGCGGGCCGTCCAGGGCGCCGGTGATCCGGCCGAGCAGTCCGCCCAGACCGGGGGCGGCGAGGTCGAGCAGCCCGCCCACGCCGGCGGTGACCAGCACGATGCCGGCGGCCTGGGCGAGGATCCGCACGGTGTGGCGGCCGGCGGGGTGGCGCATGGCCTCTACCGCGAGCCACAGCAGCGGCAGCGGGGCGAGCGGGGCGAGCCCGCCGAACAGGCCGCCGGTGACGGCGGCCGGCACGTCGAGGATCCGGCCGGGCAGGCCGGCGGGGTTGGTCCACTGCGCAGCGGCGACGAGCAGGCCGGTCAGCAGCAGCACCAGACCGGCGGTGTCGTGGCCGGGCTGGTCGACGCCCGGGGTGCGGTGCGGGCTGGGCAGGCGGCGGGCGAGCCGGCCGGTGCCGCGTGCGGTGCCGGTCCAGGCGGCCCGGGTGGCCTCACCGGCGCGGCGGGCCAGCTCGGCACCACGGTCGACCTCGGCCTCGGTCTTGCGCCGGGGGCGGCGGGAGTTGGTGGCCATGGGCGGGGTCTCCTTGTCCGGGCAGGTGGTGCGTGGCAGGTCACGGGTGGGGCTTGGCGGGCCGCCGCGAAGGCCGGACCGCGAGGGGGCCGGCCATCACGGCGGCGGTCAGGCCGAGACGGTCCAGGGCCCGCCGCGCTGGGCGGGGGCGACGATGCGCTCGGCGTCCTTGAGCCGGTTCAGCAGCGCGTAGAGCTGTGCCTGGTTGACCGGGCAGTCCGGCCGGTCCAGCAGGGCCTGCGCCGACGCGGGACCGCGCCGCAGGCAGGCCAGCACCCACTCGGCGCTGGTCTGCGGCGCGCTCTGCTCCACCACCGCGGTGGTGGTCTTGCGGCCGATGCCGAACGCGGCGCGCAGCTTGTCCCCGGTGCTCGCACCGGCCGCTGCCGGCGAGTTGGCGGTGGAGGTGCTCGTCCGGGGGGCCTTGATCGGGGTGTTCGGGTCGATCGGCTCGACGTTCCAGCGGACCGGGACGCGAGGGCTGGCGGCAGCGGCGGCGACCTCGTCCAGGTGGGGGACGCGGCAGAGCATGCCGACGCGGTTGCTGTGCCGCAGGTAGCCCATGCCGGCGGTGCTCTTGCCGTCGATCTCCCGCTCGATCGCGAAGGGATCGCCCACGAAGTCGTCCGGGAGGATCGTGGTGCCGCTGCCCCGGTTGGACAGTCGCAGGACCAGGGCGTTACCGGCGACCAGGGCGTCACGCAGTCGCACCGACCCGCCGAGCGAGCGCATCTGCGGTAGCTGGGTGGCGAGCACGAGACCGGCGCCGGTCTTGCGCATCGTCTCGGCGGCCTGTTCGACCAGCGGCACCAGCGGGGTGTTCGGGATCAGCACGAGCTGGCACTCGTCGACGACGACCATCAGCTTGCCCAGGCCCAGGGCCTTCACCCGAGGGTCGTTCTCGTCGTAGGTGTCGACGCCGGCATCGGCGAGCAGCGCGGAGCGACGCATCACCTCGGCGTGGAAGCGGCGCAGCAGCAGGCTCGTCGCTTCGACACCGGCGTGGTACTCCACCGCGTCCCTCCAGGCCGGCAGCGACTGGCCGTTCTGGGGGTCACCGACGACGACCTGGAAGCCGCCTTCGAGCAGGTTGGCGTTCAGCGCCCCCAGGGCACGGGTCTTGCCGGATCCGGAGGACCCGACGACCAGGCCGCCGAGCACGCCGAAGTTCGGCCGGGAGAGCACCCACTGGCCGGGGGAGCCGTCGGTGAACCGGGCGATCTCGCAGCGCCCGCCCTCGTAGGTGGGGCCGTGCCACGGCACGCCGTCGCCGATGTAGGAACGCTCGACGATGACGACCCGCAGCCAGGCGGTCTTGCCGGTGGAGCGCCACCCGACGGCGCCCTCGTCGAGGTCCAGCGCCACCTCCACGTCGGGCCCGCTCTTGAACAGCGGTCCGGGCTTGGTCTTGGGAGCCAGGCGGATCAGGGCCTCGGTGACACCGGGCCGGGGTTCGGTCGCCTTGACCAGGGTCGTGCCGGCGCACACGCCCTCACCGATCACCTCGGTACGCCAGCGCCGTGACCACTGGTCGGTCAGCGGGTCGACCACCGTCGTTGGCACGCCGGCCGCGACCGGGGCCGGCATGGGCTCGTCCTGCGGCGGCCGGGTACGCAGGTGGTGCCACCACGGCCAGCCGAGCAGCACCCCGAACAGGGTCGGCAGGAAGATCGTGGCGGTGGGGTGGGCGGCCATGGCGGCCGGGCCACCGGCGGCGACCGTGGCCACCGCGACGGTGCCGAGGACCACGGCGATCGCGGCCCGCCACATCCGCACGGCGCGGCTACGGGCCTGCCAGCCGGCCGCCGTGGCGGCGATCGCCAGCGTCAGCAGCGCCACGGTCTGCCACGACAAACCGAGGGGCCCGGCCAGCCACGCCACGGCCAGCTCGGCGGCGATCCAGTACAGGGGCAGCAGCCGCCGCCAGCTACGGCGCACCAGCCAGCTCACCCCGTAGGCGACGGCGGCGAGCAGGGCGGTCAGGACACGGCCGAGCGCGGCCATGCGGTCCGCGCGAACCTCGGAGACGGTCCGGGTCGACATCGCTGGTCTCCTTCAAGACGAAGCTGGCGGGGTTCGGGAGGGGGAGGGCCCCGGGGCGGTGGTCGCCCCGGGGCCCGGGGTGGGTTGGTCAGCCGACCAGGACTTCCTTGTTGGCGACGTTGCCGCCCGTCTCGGTGACGGCGTCGGCGACCTGGCCGTCCTTGGCGTTGAAGTCGGCCAGGGCGGCCTGCAGCTCCTCCTGGGCGGTGTTCAGCGCGGCCTGCGCGGCGGCGAACTGCTCTGCGGCGTCGCGCAGGTGCCCGACGGTGGAAGCCGCCATCTCCAGGGACTCGTACCGGTCGGCGGCCTCGGTCATCACGCCCGCGATCCCGCCGATCGTCTCGGCGTTCTCCCCGGCCGCCTCGGCGGCCTGGGTGAAGGCGGCGCGGATCTCCTCCGGACCAGTGGCTTCGAGGTTCATGTGCAACTCCTTGCTGTCGTTGGTGCTGGTGGTCGAACCGTCCGGCGCCATCGGGACGCCGGTCGGGTGGTGCTGGTCATCCCCGGCAGTAGTGCCGGAGTCCTGGTGGCCGGCGTCCGTCGCCGGCTCGGTCGGGGTGGGGCAGGTGTGCGACGCGGCGTCGAGTTCGGCGACCTCGAAGGAGGCGAGGCCCTCCTTGCGGGCGCCGCACCGGGGGCAGCGCCAGCCGTAGCGGGCCGGATGGCTCGCCGCGATGTCGGCGGCGGTGACGGCCTCCAGGCGTTCGTCTCCCGCTCCGCATTTGAAGCAGTGGCGCGGCATCATCGGGGTCGGTCCGGTGACCTCGCCGCACCGCCCGCAGCGGGTGTAGTGGCCTTCGTGCCTGACCCGTGGACGTGCCGGCGGCTGGTCCACGGTGGTCGCGTTCGCCGCCGGTGCCGCGTCGGCGGGCGGCGGCCCGGCCGGTCGGGCCGGCGGGGCGTCCTGTGCTCCGCCGGGGATCACCCGCAGCGCCGGCCGGCCCGATTCCTCGGTGACGTCGGCGGGAGCGGGGGATTCGGTGGGATCACCGGTGGGCTCGGGTTGGCCGGTGTACTGGTCGGGGTGCTCGGTGCGGGTGTGGTCCCGGCCGGCACCGAGGGCGTTGGCCTCGATCCGGTACGGGCGGCTGTGCCAGCCACACAGGTCGCAGTCGGCGTACCAGCGGCCCTGCTCGTCGACGTCGACCACGACGCCGTCGACGGCCTGGGTGCCACGCTTGCGGGCGGCGGCGCGGCGGCGGCTGGCCCGCGCACGCTCGGTGGCGTCCTCGATCAGCCCGGCGAGGTAGCCGTCCGCCGCGCCGAGCGTGGTGCCTCCCGACCGGCGGTGACCGCCGGCCGGTGGGGTGCCGTCGATGCTGGTGCCGCTGTCGCCGGTCTTGGACTGGCCGCCCTTCTGCTGCGCGGCCTGGTGGCGGGCGCGGGCCTGGCGGCGCGGGGACTGCTTGCCCCGCACCGCGTAGGCGGCGTCCTCCAGCAACAGCACGGCGAACTTCGCCACCGCCAGCCACACAAGGACGTCGAAGAAGATCACTGAGCCACGCTCCGGATCGTCTCGCCGATCCCACCGATGACGACCGGCAGCAGCAACGCGCAGACCAGCGCGGCGTGCGCCAGGTGGCCCCGGCCACCGCCACCGGCCCCGGCCTTACCGAAGGCGCCCTTACCGGCGCTCTTGCCGCCGCCGCCCTTGCGGCGCAGGAAGACGATCACGACGATGGCCAGGCCGAGTCCGATGGCGGTGGGGATGGCCACCGCCACGTCCTTGGTGTCCTGGCCGATCCAGTCGCCGACCGGCTCAGAGATCTTGTCGATGCCGGTGGCGAGCCACTTGTTGACCTGCGTGACGACCACGCCGGCGAGTAGTCCGCCGACCACCAGGCCGGTCACGACCCTCAGGCGGGGAGTGAAGGCGAAGGCGATCGACAGGGCGATGTAGACGATGCCGGCGAGCAGAATCATTGCGCTGGACATGGCAGGTGCCTCCTTTCAGAGGGTTGCGGCGAAGACGGCGGCCACCGCAGCGGCAGCCAGCGATCGGAGAGGGTGAGCCAGGACCCACGAGGCCAGGTGCAGCAGCCCGCGGGGGATGAGCACCAGCACCGCCCAGCACGCCATGGCGATCGCCTGGGCGTCCTCGCCCTCACGAGCACGGGCGGCCTGGTCGACCAGGTCCCGCAGCGGCTCCGGGGAGCCGGTCCACACCGCCGTGACGCTCTCCCAATCCCCCGGAAGGTCACGCATAGTAATTCCGGTGCCGGAGTTGGGGCCGGAAGTGGGCTGGTCAGTCTGTGCGGGTTCGTCCCGATCGGATTCCGGTAGGGGAGGGGCCGGCTGGCCCTCTGGCCTGGGCGGAACGAGGGAAACGACGTCCGCCTCACGCCGGAATGGAACTCGCGGCATGGGTGACGGTCGGTAGCTGTCCTCGGCGGGTTGGGCGCTCACGGGATCACCTCCATCAGGTGCGGGTAGTGCGGTTTCGCGGTCGGTTCATCGGGTTCTTCCTCCTGCCGAGGGGTGGGGCCACGGCACTCGACCCGACGTCGGCGGCGGATCGAGCACCGTGGTCTCATCTCCCGGGCGCCGGAAACGGCGTCAGGCGACGCGGCCGGCGGTGAGTTCGAGGACTTGGCCGACGATTTCCGCCGGCACGGCGTTGAGGACCTTGCGGATAGTGCGGTCGGAAATTCCGGTGAGCCCGGCCAGTTCGGCTTGGGTCGCGTCCGGGTTTTCCGCTCGGGCGATGAGGATCGCGGCGACCTTTTCCGGCTTCACCGTTTCCACCTCGGGCAGGTCGGCCGGCAACTCTGCCGGAACAGCGGCCAGGGTTTTCCGGGCGGCCGGGCGCAAGATTTCCGGCTGCCGGCCCCCGCTGATTTCCGCCTTCTCCTGAGCGCGGGCGAGGGCTCGGCGGGTGCGCTCCAACTCGTTGACGAGGCCGGTGCCGGCGTCCTTGACCGCCTGGGCCTCCTGCTCGGCGTGGACCCGGGCGGCGGCCTGACGCTCGGCGAAGCGCTGCGACTCGTCGAGCTGCGCCCGCACCACCCGGACCTCTTCGTCCAGTTTTGCGGCCTGCTCCTGGGCGGCACGGGCGTCGACGCGAGCCTCGGCCAGGGCGTCCTGATGGTCGCGTTCGGCCTGCTCAGCGGCGTCGGTGAGCACCCGAACCTGTTCGGCGGCGGTCCGCTCGGCGATGACTCGGGCGGCACCGGCACGGTCTGCGGCGTCGCGGGCCTCGGCGAGCCGGCCTTCGGCCAGCCGCGCCGCCTGCGTCTCGGTGGACGCCTGCTGCTGCGCCAGTCGGGCGGCCTCACGGGCCTCGGCGACGGCCCGTACGTGCTCGGCGATTTCCGCCTCCGTGGCCGCCTCGATTTCCGCCCGCGTTTCCGCCTCGGCCTGCGCCCGCCTTTCCGACTCGGCCGCACGGGTTTCCGCCTTGGCGCGGGCAGCGGCTTCCGCCTCGGCCCGAGCCTTTTCCGTCCGCGCCGCCGCCTCGGCTTCCGCCTGCGCCCGACGCGCGGCGGCGGTTTCCGCCCGCGCCTGCTGGAGTTCTTCCGCCCGCTGGGCCGCCTGCGCCGCCGCCGCGATTTCCTCCGCCGTGCGGCCGGTGAGCATCTTGACCCGGACCACCACGATCGGCGCGATACACGCGACCGCCACGACCAGGCCCCACGGCACCTCCTCGCCAGCCTTGGTGTCGATGTAGACCGGCAGAAGGTGCACCGCGATCTGGCAGAAGATCATCAGCAGCATGCCGACGACCATGTCCTTCCACCGCTTACGGCTGAACGCCGTGATCACGTAGACGTCCAACATCACCGGGAACATCCACGCGATCCACGGGCTGAAATGCGCGGCCACCGCCAGGTCGAACTCGCCCTTGGCCGTGAGGATCACCGCAGCCGCCATCGCGATCCACGGACCCCACGCGATGTCGGTGGCCTTCTTCTCGCTCACTGAGGCCTCCGTCAGCCAGCCGCGAGCTGCGCCGGGCTCGGCACCCGCTCGTCGGCGATCCGGGCCCGGCCGCTGCCGAGCAGCTCCCGGGCGATCTCGTCTTCGGCGCACGACTTGTGGCACGCGGCGCCCTGGCCGTCGCGCATCTTCGTGGGGGTGTGGCAGCACCGGCAGGGCAACGCCCGGTCGGCGTCGTAGTGACCCGGACCGGTCCAGTCCAGGTGCACGTTCACCACCAGTCGGCCCGCCATCACGACACCTCCCCCCGGACCTGCCGCGCGGCCCGAACCTGGGCCAGCAGGTGCCTGCCCAGCGGGTTCAGGTCGGCCTCGGCAACGTCGGTGGCCAGGGGGTGCCGGCGGTCGTCGAGCCACCGCGCCAGCCGGCGACCGCCGACCCCGGCGGCGACCAGAACGACCGCGACGGCCGGGGAGTAGACCAGGGCCTGCGGCACCTGGTCGACGTGCTCAGCCAGCGCCCGGCCGGCGAGCACCGCGCCCACGGCGCCGGTGCTCACCACACCGGCAGCCGCACCGACCACTCGGGAGCGGTTCAACACCGGGGCCGGAGGCGGCGAGGCCGGACGGCGCACGGCCTGCCGGTACTCCCGCTCGGCGTCGACCAGGTGCCGCAGCTCGGCGGCGAGCCGGCCCGGCAGCGCCGCGACCGTCCCGGCCCGACGCTCCAGCTCGATGTCCGGCACGTCCCGCAGGCCGGCCCGGTAGCGGTCCAGCACCACAGCCATGTCGAGCGCGGTCGGGGTCGTCATGCCGCACCCCCCAGCGTGCGGGCCATCTCGGTCATCTCCCGCAGCCGCACGACCGGCCGCTTCTCGATCTCCGGCAGATCGGCAATCCGGTCGTACTCGGCGACCTGGTCGCCACCGGCGGCCTTGGCCCGGTAGAGGGCCAGGTCCGCCGCGCGCAGCACCCGCGACGGGTCGTCACCGACCATCGCCGAGACCGCGCCGACGCTGGCCCGCACCGCCAGTTCCTGCCCGCCCGGCAGCGTCACCGGCGCGGCCAGGGCCCGCACCACCTCGGCACCGAGGATGTGTGCGATCGGCGCCGGTGACGGGCAGACCAGCACGAGCTCGTCACCGCCGAGCCGGGCCACCACCGAACCGTCGACCTCGTCGATCGCGTCGGACAGCCGGGTCGCGACCTCGACCAGCACCGCGTCACCCGCGTCGTGCCCATAGGTGTCGTTGACCTGCTTGAACCCGTCCAGGTCCACGATCACCAGGTCGTAGGGCTCCCAGACCAGGTCCGCCAGCGCCTCGGCCAGCCCGGTCCGGTTCGCCAGGCCCGTCAGCGGGTCGACCAACGCCGCCCGGCGGGCCTGCACCAACTGGGTCCGCTGCGACCACACCGCGCGGGCCGCCCACACATGCCCCGCCACCGACACCACGGCGGCGGCCGGCAGCAGCACCTTCGTCAGCGTCCTCACCGCGCCACCTCCGACCCAGTCGCGGCGGCGTACGCCTCCGTGATCTGGCGGGAGATCCGACCCCGGTCGGCGACCTCGAAGCCGTTGGCCACCGCCCACGCACGGATCTCGGCCCGCTGGCCGGCACCCTCACGACGGTTGCTCCGCTGCGGCGATGCTGCGGAATCGCGCCCAGAGGTCCCGCGCAGCTTCTGCCGCACCTCGGCGAGCTGGCTCGCCAGCGTCGCCGCGGCCTCGGCCAGCTCGCGGCGCTGCGCCTCGGCGGCCTCTCGCTCTTGGCGCTGCTCCTGCTCGGCCTCGATACGGGCCGTCAGGTTCTGAACCAGACCGGTGATCTTCTCGCCGAGGTGCCGGGTCCGCGCCAGGTCGCTGTCCATAGCCATCCGCAGCAGCTCGTCCACGCCGCGAGGGGTCGTCGGCGCGGTCGGGGTGTCCTGCGGCGTGGCCGGGGCGGTCGCCGGTGAAGCGCCGGGGCCCTTGATGACCCGGATGCCCATCGGGACGTGCTGCGTCGGGGCCAGCTGGCCGTGGGCGGCCCGTACGGCGGCGGCCCGGTCGGTGCCGTTGAGCGGCGTCATCGTCGTGGTCATGCCGGCATCACCGCAGCCGCCGGCAGCAGCCCCCGCAGGGCCTGCAACGCCTTGTACTGAAGACCCTTCACCGCGCTCGGGGTCTTGCCGAGCTTGGTGGCGGTCTCCTCGATCGACAGCTCCCCGAAGTAGCGCAGGGCAACGACCTGCCGCTGGTTCGGGTTGAGCTGCTCGATCCCGGCGATCAGCGCCTCACGGGTCAGGTTCGCCACCGCGTCCGCCTCCGGACTCGGCACCCGCCCTACCGGGGCGGCGTCGCGCAGCTCGGCCACCGGACGCTCGCGTCGCTGGTGCGACCGCTGCCAGTTGATCGTCAGGTTCCGGGCGATCGTGGCCAGCCACGTCCCGAAGTCACTGCCGCGCTGGCGGAACGAACCGAGGTTGGCCAGGGCCCGGGTGAACGTCTCCGAGGTCAGGTCCTCGGCCGCCTCCCGGTCCAGCACCCGCCGGTACACCTGCCGGTGCACCTGGTCGACGTACCGGCCGTAGATCTCGCCGAAGGCCTCCGCGTCACCGGCCTGCGCCCGCGCCACCAGGGCGGACACGTCGCCAGGCGTCGATCCGGGCTGGGGCTCTACCCCCTGATTTCGGGCAGCACGTACCCTCATTGCTGGCATCTGAGCCTCCTTGGTTGGGATGCCGCGCCGGGCCTCGGCGGGGCGCAATCCCGCCGGGGCCTTTTCCGTGCCCTTCGAAAGGGCCGAGAATGATCACTAGAGTCTGTATGCAGACCTATCAACGTGCGGACAACGTTAGGTTGCCAATGCGTCAGGGTCAAGGATTTCTGTATGCAGACCTTCAAAGGTCTACTCTGGGGCCTATGAGCACCGGCCCAACCGATGCGCGACCTATGCAAGTTCGCGTCGCCGACGACATCCGCCTGAAGATTGAAACGGGTGCCCTCCGACCAGGTGATCAGCTACCGACCCTCGACGAACTGGCGGCCGGCAACCTGGTCAGCCTGGCCGTGGCGCGTAAGGCGATCGATTTGCTCAAGCAGCAAGGGCTCGTCGTGACAGTTCAGGGCAAGGGCACGTTCGTCCGGGAGCGTCCGACCGCGCGCAGGCACGGCATCGACCGGTACGCCAAGAGTCGTTGGAGGGCCGGGCGGGCGATCCTGGCTGCAGAGGCGAAGTCACAGGGGCACAGGGCCAGCCAGTTGATCCGAGAACTCGCGGAGACATCAGCGCCAGGGCCCGTCGCTGAACGGTTCAAGATCCCCATTGGCACTCCGGTGTGGGTCCGGCGACGGACGACCCTCGTAGATGATCGTCCTAACCAGCTCGCCGACTCCTACTTTGAGCTGGGTGTCGTCAAAGGCACGCAGATCCAGGAGGAAGACACTGGACCTGGTGGCAGCTACGCCCGCCTTGAAGAGGCCGGGTACGAGCTGGACGAGATCGCCGAAGAGTGGTCGATCCGGATGCCTACAGGCCCGGAGAGTGCGGCACTACGCCTGCCAGCGGGAACACCCGTGGTAGACCTGGCCCGCACAACGTTCGACATCACCGGGAGACCGGTAGAAGTAATGCTCGCCGTCATCGCGGGCGATATGGTCCAGATGTCGTACCGGTTCAAGATCCCCGACTAAAGGCGGTCTGTGCACATCACCTACGCGGCCGCCATGGAGGCAGCCCCGGACAGCACCAACGAGGACCGCTTCGCTGTCGGCGACGGGTGGGCCCTGGTCTTGGACGGCGCAGGCCGATATCCCGGAAAGTCGGGGGGTTGCATTCACCCCGTCAGCTGGATCGTCGAACGGTTGACCGCTCATCTCAGCGCTGGCTTGGGCAAGCCAGAGAGTCCGCTGACCGCCATCGTCCGGTCTGCGGTTGGAGCCACCATGGCTGACCATGGCTCCGCATGTGACCTCAGCGATCCGCTCTCACCAGGAGCAACGGGCGCAGTAGTCCGCTTCGGCAAGGATCAGGTCGAGTGGCTGGTTCTCGGCGATTGCGCGGCGGTCATCGACCAGGGTGTCGACGGGTGCACAAGCGTCGTTGACGACCGTGTCGATCACCTGCCGAACGCCCCCGTAGTAGAGGGTCGGGTGCGTACCTACTTGCCTGAATACGTGGCGACGGTGCGCAACCAGCCCGGAGGGTTCTGGGTCCTCGGCGCAGTGCCAGCGGCTGCCGACCATGCGCTGGTGGGGTCGCTGCCGAGCGGCTCAGTCGACCAGGTGCTGCTTTGTTCCGACGGCGTATCTCGACTGACCGAGCGGTACGGGTGGACCTGGCGCGATGTCTTGGATCTTCAAGCAATCAACGGACCCGAGGCAGTCATCCGTGCTGTTCGCGCGGCTGAACGGGATGATCCAGACCCTCGGCGTTGGCGCGGCAAGCTTCATGACGATGCAACCATCGTGGTCCTCCGAGTTCGCAGTGGCTGAGTGAACCCCCCAACCATGAGCAGTGCAGCCCTGATCTCGATGCTGCTGGCGGCGTAGGCGACGGGGGAGGCAGGCGGCCGGCCTCGCCTTGCCGAGGCGACCGCGTCAGCGCGGCCCTCCGGCGCAAGCACGTCGTCGAGCTGGGTACCGACCATCTGTGGTCATGGGGTGTTTGGGCTGGCCGTCGAACCTGCTGCTATGTCAACGCCGCAAACTCGCTGGCCACGGTTAGTTCCCGGCATCCTTCAACGACAGGCAATGACCCGTAATCCGGCCCGGATCTCGCTCGTTGCCCAGTAGGAATGGATGTCGGGGGCCATCTCGTTGCCAGCCCGACGGTTAAGGCTATTTCTGGTCGCCGCCGCGTTCGCCAACGAGAATGGCGACCAGATGTAGCAGGTGAGCGATGGTCCTGGCCATAGCGGCCAGGCCATCGTGCCCGGTGGCGTGCAGGATCTCTGCCGTCGCCTCCAGGCCGGTGGCCGTAGCCATCAGGGCCCTAGGTTCCCAGTCGGATACCGCCGGCTGCGGCATCTGGCTGGACCGGTCGTTGTGCGCTGACGAGGAACCGTCTGGCTCCTCGTCTCCTTCCTTCTTCTCGGGCGCCGGTGAGCCGAGACGAATACCGGTGGACCGAGCGCTCAACCCGATGAACGAAGACGAGCCGGGTGCGTGACGCTTCTCGACGTATCCGCCCTGCACGGCAGCAGCCGTCAATCTCACATACGCTGCAGGCCACCACCCATCCGGCCGCCCTGAAGGCTGAAGTGGTGCCCTTGCAGTTCGCGCATACGCCTGAGGCCGCAGCGGAGCATCCGCTGCGGCCTCAGGCAAGACAAGCCGCTGCTCTACCGATTGAGCTACATCCCCATGTGGTGGAGATGACGGGACTCGAACCCGTAACCGGCGGCGTGATCGTGGGGCATCCCCGAGGGAGTGCCGCCTCCAGTGTAGAGGGTTGGCTCTACCAGGAGCTGTCGATGGGTACGACCCAGCGGGGGCGCTGCCGGCTGATCATGTAGGCGTCCGGCTCCTCGGTGAGGACGACGCAGCGGCCGTGGCGGTAGGAGAGGACCGCGGCTGCGGCGAGGTCTTCGCGGCCGTCGTAGTAGAGGGTCCAGTCGAGCACGAGGTCGTCGTCGGCGCGGTCGGGGGAGACGATCACGACCTGGGGGTGGTGCATGAGCTCGGTGAGGTCGATGCCCGGGTCACGGCGTACGGCAGCCACGAGGCAAGCGACGGGTACGGCGACCGCTTCGCTGGCTTCGTCGGCGAGCAGGATGGGCTCGTGGACGTGCATGGATCCGGCTACGAACGCAGCGATCGCGCTGGTATCGAGCACCAGCGCGATCGGGCGGTTGTCGTCGGTTACGCGGCGCGGCGCCGGCGGGCTGCGGCCCACTCCCGTACGACGCGCATCTTGTCATCGCGTTCGTCGGCCCACTCCTGGTCGCTCACCTCGGCAAGGTCAGCGCGCAGGAGCTGGAACCGGTCGCGGATCTGAACACGCTCGGTATCCTGGTCCTGGTCATCGGCCATGCGACGAAGCCTACGCCTGGCTGAGGTCGAGGATGCTCCAACTGGCGGGCAGGACGGCGGCAGCCGGCTCGGGCGCGGTGGTGGCCAGGTGCGCCTGATGGATCAGTGTTCGTAAACTTGGTTGAATTCATCAGCCTTGATCTTGGTGGGGGTGGCCGTCGTGCCCCGTCGGACTCAACAGTGGGTGTGGGCCGGACGTTCCATCTTCGGCATGATCGTCGTGGCGTTGGTGGTCTACCTGGCTTCGGTCGGGCTTGACAAGGCGGACAAGGTAGCCAGCAGTATCGGCGCGGTCGTGGCGCTGCTCGCTTTGGGGGCGCCGTATCTGCTGCCTCCGTCTCAGTCAGGAGGTGTGCCGATGCTTAACCCGGACCGGGTCGAGGACACCGGGAAGGCCAAGGCCACCGGCGGTGGGCGGGCCAACACCGGACTCGAGGCCGCCGGTTACGACCGGCCGGCACAGGTAACACGCTCGGGAGACGCGACCGCCGACGGGCCGGGGTCGGTGGCCAACACCGGCATCCAGCGCGGACCTCGGCCGTGACCACCAGCGAATACTCACCGCACAAGCCGCCCAACGCGGCCATCGTCACCGATTCCGGTAATGCGTCGGCCGATCGCGCTGGTGTCGCCAACGCCGGCATCATCAATGGCGATGTTAGGCCCGAGCATCACGAGCACCACCACTATCCCGCCCCCCGTGCAGTGCCAGCGCCAGTGTGGCCGGTCTTGGTGGGGCAGATTCCCGAGTTGGCGTCGGCGTTCCAGGCCCGGCGGGGGTTACGGGATCAGATCCTGGCTGCCCGTCAACGCGGTGACGACGTGGTCCTGACCCAGCGTGATGCCGCCCGCGCCGGCCCGGATCTGGGCACGCGGGTGCTGGCGGGTGGGGGAGGTGTCGGTAAGTCTCAGCTGGCGGCGTGGTTCGCTAAGCACACCGATGCAGACCTGGTGATGTGGGTGAACGCCAGCAGTCTGGAGCAGGTCATCACCACCTACGCCCGCGCTGCGGCGCGAATCGGTGTGCCCGGCGCTGACGGCGTCGACCCGGCCTCGGACGCCAAGGTGTTGCGGGAGTGGCTGCACACCACCGATCGCAGCTGGCTGATCGTCCTCGACGATGTCACCGATCCGGCCCGCCTTGCCGAGTGGTGGCCGCCGCACCGGCCTACCGGATGGACCCTGGCCACTACCCGTCTACGCGATGCCACCCTCACCAGCTCCGGCCGGCGGAAGATCGACGTCGACGTGTACACCCCAGGCGAATCGGTGGCGTACCTGAGCGACCGGCTCACCGAAGAGGGCTACGCCCATCTCTTCGACGACCAGGCCACGGCTCTGGCTGCAGCGTTGGGGCACCTGCCCCTAGCGTTGTCCCATGCCACCGCCTACATGATCGACCAGGAGGAGAGATGTGCGGCCTACCTTGCCCGCTACACCTCCGGCGAGGAGCGGCTGGCCGAGCTGATGCCAGCCAGCGCCGACCCCGACGCGTACGGCCGCCCGGTAGCCGTCACCCTCCTGCTGGCTCTGGACGCCGCCGACGCCAGCGAGCCTGCCGGGCTGGCCCGCCCCGCCTTGGCGCTGGCCGCCGTCTGCGACCCGGACGGTCACCCCGACACGCTGTGGGCCACCACGGCGGTCACCGGCTACTTGTCCGAACACCGCACCGGCGGCGCCGCGCAGCCTGTCACCGCCGACCAGGCGTATAAGGCTATGCGGCTGCTGCGCCGTTACAGCCTGCTCACCCACACCCGCACCGACGGCGCCCGAGCCGTACGTATCCACGCCCTGACTGCCCGCGCTGCCCGGGAAACCAGCACAGATCAGGCAACGGTCGTCCGCGCCGTCGCGGACGCCCTGCTGCAGCTGTGGCCGGACAACGACCACACCCCCACCGACCCCGTCGTCGCGCTGCGTGCCAACACCACCACCCTGGCTGGCATCGCCGGTGACCTGCTCTGGCGCCCCGACGGTCATCCATTGCTGTACCGAGCCGGCATCAGCCTGCTGAACGCCGGCCTACACACCCCCGCCGTTACCTACTGGCACCACATGGCCTCACAGGCCCAACGGCTGCTCGGCGACGAGCACCCGGACACACTGACCTCCCGGGCCAACCTCGCAACCTCGTACCGCCAGGCGGGACGCACCAACGACGCGATCCCCCTCGAAGAGAGGGTGCTAGCCGACCGGGTCCGGCTACTCGGCGACGAACACCCGAACACACTGACCTCCCGGGCCAACCTCGCAACCTCGTACTGGCAGGCGGGACGCACCAACGACGCAACCACCCTCCTGGAGAAGGTGCTGACTGACTCCGAGCGACTGCTCGGCGACGAGCACCCGGACACACTGACCTCCCGGGCCAACCTCGCAACCTCGTACCGCCGGGCGGGACGCACCAACGACGCAACCACCCTCCTGGAGAAGGTGCTGACTGACTCCGAGCGACTGCGATCCCCCTCCTAAAGAA